>JAISHB010000118.1 GCA_031262785.1 Prevotellaceae bacterium | reverse complement strand
ATCCGGCGTGAAACACGCGTGTTTCATCCTGTTGTGCGCAGTATCCGGCGTGAAACACGCGTGTTTCATCCTGTTGTGCGCAGTATCCGGCGTGAAACAGCGCCGTTTCGGGGCGTTGTGCGGCGAATCTTAGTTGAAGGTAGCGCCGTCGCTGTAGTCACCCACTACCCCATCGGTGGTGTTGTAGTGGTTGAAGGTGCCGTCGTCGGTGTAGTCATCCACGGCGCCGTCGGTGGTGTTGTAGTGGTTGAACGTACCGTCGTCGGTGTAGCCTTCCACGCTGACATCGTTGAGAAACTGGGGCGACGAGCGCACATAGGTGACGCGGCTGTCGCTTTCGTTGATGCCCAGCGTGACTTCTACCCGATAGGTGCAATTACGCTTGATGTTGAAGTTGGTTTTGTTGTCGGCACCCAGGTAGACGGTCCAACTCAAGTCGTCGTAGGCGGGTGAATGGCCGTAGATAACCACGTAGGTGGCCGAATCGGCCGGATAACCGGGAGCATTGGCGCGCACCTTGTACTGTTGGCCCGAGATGCCGGTGTTGACACCCGGACGGTTCTCGTACATATAGAAGGTGTTTGTGAAGTTGGACACGTCGCTCAGAGGAAGGAAACCCGATGCCGTCCAGCAAGCCTTTTGCGCGGGTGCTGCCGCATCACTGGCACGCACGGTGGCACGGTCGATGCCCGAGGAATCAAACTCGGTTTCGAGCGGATGGGGCATGTAGTAGGACTGGGTCGGCAGGCTGTTGATGCGATAGCCGCTGATGGCAATGTCGCTGCCGGCGGCAATGTCCACCTCGAGGGTGACGCGTGCGGCCAATCGCCAGAGAGAGAGCCTCTTCTCCGTGGTGCTGCCCGCACCCACCGACACGTTGGTGAGCGAGCCGGTCATCAGCAGGGTGGCTTTGCCGGTGATCTCGCTCCAGGCGGTCAGCTTGCCGGTGATGGTTCGTTTTAGCTCCACCTGGGTGGCGGCGCCGCTCTGGGCAAAGAGGGTTTCATCGGCTGTGTTGGCAATACCGTAGATGGTATAGTCCGTACCCGAAGGAACTATCAACTCGCACGTTTTCGAGGTGGTGGTGTTGAAATAGCTCCTTCGGAGTAGGTTTCCGCTATCGTCATAGATCAACAGATGAAGGTCGTTGATCACATTTTCGGCAACAGATTGGGTTTGTACGGGAGTGGTTCGCACATCGGGTGAAAGGGTGCTTGCCGATACGTTGAAACGCAGCGTGCCAACTCCCTGGCGGCAGGCCGTCAGCGGTTCGTCCACGCAGCTGGAAAGCAGCGCGATGAACAGCGCAATCAGGCAAATGAGCAGCAACAAGAGGTGTAGCTGTATAGCCCGTTTCAATTGTTTTATTTCGTTAGCGGGAGTCATGAAAACCGCTGGTTTACTGGAAGGTTACTTTCTGATCGAGATTCAGCGACCAGTCGGCAACCGTTACCGTGGTGGTCAGGTAGGCCGGATCGATGGTCTCCTCGGGGTCGTCCGTACCCACGTTCTTGATAGTTACACTCACGTTGTAGGTGGCGTTGCGATATACCTTGCCGTCGCCTTTGCCCGCCGAAGGAGCGGTGATGGCGCCGGAGGCATCGCGAATCTCGGTACCGGGAGCCAGCTTGTTGAGAACCACCGGATAGTAGAGGGTCTCGGAGCTGGAACCGCCGCCGGCGTAATACTTCCCCTTGAGCACTAATTTGGTGGGAGTGGCATCGCTGTTGGCAAAGACGTAGAACCAATACTTGTTGGTGCCCAGCAGGTTAGCGGAAGTTCCACCGGTGGCCGGGCTGGTGATGCTGTGCAGGAGCCAGGTTTTGTTGGTAGGCACTCCCTTGTCGTCGGCACCGCCTATGAGCGTACCGGTGGTGGGGAAGACGGCAACGTCGGGTTGGACGTTAGAGGTCGAGGCCACGTTAGAGAGGAATACATCGGTCAGCTGAAACTTGTCGTTCTTTACCGAAGTTTTCGGATCGAACGAGACAAGCACTTCACTGAGTGAAACACGTGCCACCAATCGTTTCACTTCGATGGCCACGGTTTGGTCGGCGCCGTTGTCGAGCTTGGTGGTGCCCATACCCGACATGGGGAGCCAAAGCGCGGTCTGGTAGCTTTGGGCAACGGCTGGAGAGGCATCGTTCAGCAACGTCTGCGTCAGGGCGGCCGTTACACCGATGAAGTCACTCTTGCTGGCCACCGAGGCGAAGGAGCCTTTGGGCAGGTTGGCCACCACAATGACGCTCAGGTTGTCACCCGTGCTGCACAGGAGTTGCTTGGTCTTTAGGCTGGTACCGGCGGCAATCAGCTCGCTCTTCTCATATTCGGCAAAGGCGTTTAGCCCGCCGTCTTTGTTAAACACACCTACAGCAACGGTTTGGATGGCATTTTCGGTGGCAGGCACTGCGGTGCCTACCGTGCGCGTTTGATTACCTTCCAACACAATGCTGAGTTTCCCTTTTCCGGCCGGAGCCTGCTCAAGGGTTTCATCATTTTGGCACGAAGCCAGGGCGAGTGCGGCAAGCACACTCATCGTTAAAACTGAGAATCGTTTCATACGGATAAAAATTAAGTTACGCATTTGAATTACTTATCACACAATTTTATTTAAACCTATTGTTACGAAGGGTTTCGTAGGAAGCAGGAGTCAGAGCAGAATCACTTGCTGCTCGTATTCATCCCAGTGAGAGACAGTCACCTTGGCTTGGATGGAGCCGTCGGTATGCTGTTGGAGATCAATACCCAGTTCGAGGCGAATCGAGACGTCGAAATCGCCCATGTTCTGGCTAATCTGGTCGGTGATATCGACCACATTGCCCATCTTCCCGCCGTCGGCAAAGTTGACCACGATGTGCATCTCGTTTCGGTAGCGATTCACGCCTTGGTGAGTGGGATCGGGGTTGTAGATGCCCAGGCAGGGAATGGTAACGGTGGCTTCGTCGCCTGCGAAAGAGGTGCCGAAGTCCATCGAACCGGTTCCTTCATTGATGTTGGCACCGCCGCCGGCCAACCGACGGGAGAGTGCCAGGCCGCGCAGGCGAAAACTGATGTTTTCGGCCGTGCGTTGGGTATGATTGGTAATGTGTAGAATCACAGGGCGGCTGAAGTCGCTCATCTGGTAGCTCACCGTCTGCACATCCTCTTCGTTGTGGGGATCGGAGTCGATGAGCAGGGCGTCGTCCCAGGCGCAGTAGACCTGCTCGGCGGGCTGGATGAGTAAATCGCCCGCCTCTTGGCGCGTACCCCTTACCTCGACGGCCGGTATGCCGTCGAGTGTCAGCGCTTCGGCCGAGGCGCGCTCGTAGTCGAAGGTGTTGACCAGACGCACTCCCTTGGGATGGGGGTTGACGGCCAGCAGACGGAAAAAGCCCGCGGTAAAGTCACTTCCTTCGTAGCCTGTTGAAGCGGTTTCGTATGATAATGGCTCTCCATTACTCTTGGGGAATAGACGCAACAATATTCCCCCGGCCGGCTGTTGTATGCCGGCTTCCCACTCGTAAGCTACTCGCAGTCGGTAACCGTACCACGGGCGTTCTTGCAATTGTTCTTTTACGCACGATATGAACAGCAGGCAGCATAACACGCCTGCCATTAGCAGCCACCACACCCTCGAGGCGATCTGTTCCTGGTGGTAGAGTTTATCGTAATCGTACTGATGTGCTTGATAGGTTTTCATAAGGCCTGTTTCTTAGTGGTTCCAAATCGATATCCAATGCGCACGAAGAGATCGGTGAGCGCGACTTTGCCCACAGTGGTTTGGTAGTCGAAGTAATTGCCCTTCTCTTCGGGGGTGTAGGTTTGGTCTTGCACCCGGCGGTATCCTCCGGCCCCGCCCACTTCTATAATCCAGCGGCGGGCAAAAGGCCAGGTGTATCCCACCGACAGGCCGCCCTCGTAGTAGGTGCCGGTTTGGCTGGGAAGGACGCCGATTTCAGCGGCCTTGAAGTTGTAATCGCCCAACCGTCCGTACACTCCGGCATACAGGCCACCGTAGTTTCCAACCGAAACGAGGCGGATGCGGGGTTCGAGCGTGTAGGCGGTGGCATGCCAGGTGGCATACTCCCGCGTCTTGACCGACAGGTTGCCATAGAGCGCCGAAACTGCCAGCGAGAAACGCCGGCTCACGATCCACTCAACCCAGAGGTTGGGCATGGGTGTGCGCATCGCCGCCTCGGGAATGATGCCGCCCCACGAGAGCAGGTTGGTCGACAACGTTATAGTTGGAGTAAACCGGGGAAGGATGCGTTTGGGCGCTTTGGGTCGAAGTACGGGCGTTGCCTGCGGCTGCGGCTCTATGGTCGGTTTGGCCGGGACGGTGGCTATTTCCACTACGGCCTCCTCCTTCACCTCCGAGAGCTTGCTCAGGGTGGTTTCCAACACGGTTTGAAAGGAGGGTTCGCGGGTGGGAAGCGAATCGGAAACGGCAGCCGGCGTCGCGGGAGCGACAAACTTCTTGATGTCGATGGCGCGGGCGGTGATGGCGGTATCGGCCATGAATGCGCTGGCCTCTTCGGCGGGGAGCAGCGTGTTGGCGATGGCGCGTTCCACCTCGATGGCCGCCACCTCGTGACCTAAGCGGTATTCAACGGCCTTCTTCAGGTCGTAGATCAGGGTGATGGTGGCGCGCCGCTGCAAGGGGAAGAGATGACGCTCCATGTAGCGGTAGGGATGGCCGGCATCGAGCTTCATCAGCTGCAACTCACGCCCGTCGAAGAGCGATACGCCCGTAATGATGCGCAAGATGGCCTCGCGTTGCGGCAACTGGGTGAGCGGGGTGTTGCGCACGCAGGCTTCCAGGCCTTCCCAATCCTCGGGAATCCATTTCAGCTCGACTTGGGCGTAGGACGAAAGGTTGTACCGATCGTCCAGAAACCTTTTTAAAGAGTACGCACGCGCGCGAGCTAATATATCGTTGTTGTAATAGGTACCTTCGATGCTGGCGGTTCCAAGTATTTCCACCCGATCGAAGGCAATGAGTGAGTCACGCAACACCACATTAAAGAAGGCGTCGAGATTATCCAACTCGATGCTGTTGTCTAAGCTCTCTTCCTGGACGGCCGACGAGCCTTTGAAGTAAGATAAGTATCCTACCGCAATCCGCCCACTGCGCTGAACCTCCATGTAGAGCGAATCACGATATGTATAAGATGTCCTTTCCTGTGCGCTCGCAGGAAAGGACACCTGCAGAACAATAAAGCAGGTTAGTACATAGAGTGCTTGTGGTATGTGATGAGAGAACTTCATAAAAACAATCTTTTTACTGATTAGAATGAATACGTTTTTTTTATCCTTTTAAGAACTATTGTGTTTGTCTCGATTGGATGGAACGAAGATAGAGCGAAGTTTACACGCCCCCATCTATTGGGATGGCAAACTTTGTCTATTCTGCGTGAAAAAAGATGCAGTTCTCTTCCACTTTTTTAGTAAGCGCGAAGTTTGGAAAGGGAAATTGCCCCGAAAAGCGGGACGGCGGGTTTCATAGTATGTCATTTACGGACAAAACACACCAAGGAAGCCTCGCAGGGCGAGACTTGACCTCGGGATTGTTCCGTCAGAAAGGGAACGGTCTACTCGGTGATGCTGTTTAGATATTTTCGCTGCTTCTCGAAGAAGTCGGCTTGCAACACTTGATTAGACTTGGTGATGTAGGAGGCGTATTTCTTTAACGACTCGACCCAGCGCTTATGCAATTGGCAGAGCCGGGGATTGGTGGTGGAGACGATGTTGGCCGCATCAATCCAGAAGAAAGTGGTGATTTGGTTGCCGGCATCCACATAGATGGAGTTTTGCGGAATGTCGAAGAGTGACAGATAGAAGTTGAGTTCGCCTCCGTTCATCATCACCCCTTGCGAGATGTAACGCTCTATCTGGTCGATGATGTCGGCCAAATCCTCTTTGATGTCGGTGAATTCTTCGAGCGTGATTAGGCCGCGACGGAAAAAGTACTCCACCTTGCGCATGGTGTTGATCACCATGTCGTGTTCGGTGATGAAGGTGGTGGTGGTTTTTTGCAGGCGATCGCGCGGAATGTTGTTGCACAACTCAACGACGGCATCGGGCAACCTCACATTGGCGTAGCGAAAGTCAAACGGCATGTCTTGCGTTTGATGCATCCATTCGTAATAGAAGAAACGCAGCAGATGCAGGTGTTTGGGATAGAGCATGGCCGTGAGTTTGTTCAGGGTGATGATCAACTCCACCGGATAGTAGTCCGGGTTGTTTATGAGCGGGAGGTAAATCATCTCCATCATGCGCAAATAGGTCTCCTCGGGAGGAGTGTGGGTGCCGGCCGGCAGCGTAAAGGAGATGGTGCTGTCGGTTGCATCGTCGACCAGGTCATTCAACGAGAAGCCCAAATCGACCGAAAGGGATACAATCTCATCGAAACTAAAAGGAATGTCGCCGCGCATGCGGCGATATACGGATTCGCGCGAGAGATTGAAGCGATCCATCAGGTAAGGAACTGTTTTTTGATTAGATGGAATGTAGGATATGATTTTAGCAGCTACTACTTTCCTGTTTCTTGTTTCCATCATACGAACATCAATTTATAAATTGGTTGATTATATTAAAAATGTTCTGCAAAAATAGGTTTTTTACATGTAAAAAGGATAAATTAATCATGTAAACGCCCTATTTTTTTGCATAATATAACAGAATCTTTGGTTAATCAAGCAACATATATTAAGAAATGGTTTCATCGTGCGATGAAACGCCACACGGCTCTTCATCAACATATTCAGGGGAAGAGTACCGCAGTTCCTAACTTTTATGTACATTTGCACCCTTAAATAAAACAAAAGGGCAGCTGATACATACAAAAGCCGCCTCCCTGTAAACAGCTATAAACGATAAGAGTAAGATGAGTAAGAAGTTTGCTGAATACACACAGCTCGACCTCGCACAGGTAAACAAGGAAATATTGGAAAAGTGGGATGAGCACCAAGTCTTCGCAAAAAGCATCACCCAACGCAAAGGTTCGCCCTCGTTTGTCTTTTACGAAGGGCCGCCTTCGGCAAATGGTATGCCGGGTATCCACCATGTAATGGCGCGCAGCATCAAAGACATCTTTTGCCGTTACAAAACCATGAAAGGCTTTCTGGTTGAACGAAAAGCAGGCTGGGATACGCACGGACTACCCGTGGAGCTGGGCGTGGAAAAGGCACTCGGAATCACCAAAGAAGATATTGGACGAACCATCTCGGTGGCAGACTACAATGCCGCCTGTCGGAAAGATGTGATGAAGTATACCAAAGAGTGGGAAGACCTGACCCACCAGATGGGCTATTGGGTGGATATGAAACACCCCTACATCACCTACGACAACCGCTACATCGAAACGCTCTGGTGGCTACTCAAACAGCTCCATCAAAAAGGATTGCTCTATAAAGGTTACACCATACAACCCTACTCTCCGGCAGCAGGAACCGGATTAAGCTCGCACGAGCTGAATCAACCCGGATGCTATCGTCCGGTCAAGGATACCACCGTGGTGGCACAGTTCAAAATGAAAAACCCCAAACCCGAAATGGCCGCATGGGGTACTCCTTATTATATAGCATGGACCACCACGCCGTGGACATTACCCTCCAATACCGCCCTGTGCGTGGGACCGAAAATAGACTACGTGGCCGTGCAAAGCTACAACGCCTACACGGGTGCCAAAATCACCGTCGTATTGGCCAAGGCGCTTCTCTACGCACATTTCAACCAGAAAGCCCAGGAGATGGAGCTGGCCGACTACAAGCCGGGCGACAAACTGATTCCCTTCAAAGTGGTGGGCGAATATAAAGGAAGCGATCTCGTGGGCATGGAATATGAACAGCTCATTCCATGGGTAAATCCGGGCGAAGGTGCCTTCCGTGTGATACCGGGCGACTACGTCACCACCGAAGACGGTACGGGTATCGTGCACATTGCCCCCACGTTTGGTGCCGACGATGCCCAAGTGGCCAAGGCAGCCGGCGTTCCGCCGCTCCAACTGCTCAGCCGCAAAGGAGAACTGCGTCCCATGGTCGATCTCACCGGCAAATTCTATCTGCTGAGCGAGCTGGATGAAACCTTCGTAGAGACCTGCATGGATGTGGAGGCGTACAAAGGCTTTCAAGGTGCCTGGGTGAAGAATGCCTACGACCCGCACTGCACCCCCGACGGTGTGTACGATGAGAAAGCGGCACAAGCAGCCGACACCTTCGAC
>JAISHB010000117.1 GCA_031262785.1 Prevotellaceae bacterium | reverse complement strand
CGCGGATTAGCTAAGATTAATCTCGATGACTATCAGGGCGCCGAAGCCGATTGCGATGCAGCCATTGAGCGCAATCCGTTCATGATAGGCGCTTATCAGGTTCGTGGATTGGCACGTATCCGCCAGAACAACTTTGAAGGGGCTATTGAAGATTACCACACAGCCCTGAAGTATGATCCCGAGAATGTAGTGCTCTGGCACAACCTCTCGCTCTGCCACCTGCAACAGAAGGATTATAAGGCGGCCGAAGAAGATTTGAATAAGTTAATGACAATAGCCCCGCGCTACACCCGTGCCTACTTGATGCGCGGGGAGGTGTCGTTACAACAAAAAGACACGGTGCAGGCACTCCAATTCTTTGATAAAGCCATCAACATGGACAGATACGATGCCGATGGCTGGGGTGCTCGTTCCTTTGTGCGGCTTCAACAAGGAAAGTTTACCGAGGCTGAGACCGACCTGAATCAAGCCATTCGCCTGAGTGCACGTAATGCCGGCTATTATATCAATCGAGCCTTGGCTCGTTTTCATCAGAATAACTTGAGAGGTGCCATGAGTGACTATGATTTGGCACTGGATATAGACCCCAACAACTTCCTTGGCCATTATAACCGCGGATTGTTGCGTGCGCAAGTGGGTGACGACAATCGCGCCATCGAAGACTTCGACTTTGTGTTGAAGATGGAACCCGATAACATGATGGCAACCTTCAACCGCGGTTTACTACGTGCACAAACCGGTGATTATCGCGGTGCCGTCAGCGACTATTCCAAGGTAATTGCAGCATATCCCAACTTTCTTACCGGTTATCATGTTCGTGGGGAAGTTCGCCGGAAAATGGGAGACCGCAAAGGTGCCGAACAAGATGAACTCCAAGTACTGAAAATACAGTTGGATAAACGCAACGGCGTTCGCAATGATAAGGATAAAAACAATACATCCGACAGTGATGCGCAGGCCGATGACAAGAGCAAAACACGTAAGAAGTCGGATAAGAACATGGAAAACTATCGCAAGATTGTGATTGTAGATAACCCCAACGAGGAGCAAAAATATAAGAGCGACTATCGTGGACGGGTACAAGATCGGAACGTGGTGATTAAGCCCGAACCGATGTATGCGCTCACCTATTACGAAAAGAGCAGTGAGGTGCGCCGCATAGTCCACTACAATAAATACATCGATGAACTGAATCGAGAGAAACTCTTTCCCAAACCGCTACTGATCACAAATGCCGAAGCGCCGCTTACGGAAGAGCAAGTGAAATATCACTTTGCCATGGTGGATACGCACACTTCCGACATAGTGGCCAATGACCGCGATGCTAAAAAACGATTCTTGCGCGGCCTTGACTTCTATCTGGTGCAAGACTTTAGCGGAGCTATTGACGATTTCACGCAGGCTATTTTGTTGGATGATGCCTTCTTCCCTGCCTACTTTATGCGGGCATTGGTGCGCTACAAACAACTCGAATATAAGAAGGCGGAACAGGGAGATGCTACGGATAAGTCGAACAACCAATCATCTGACATAAAGAGCCTTGATTACGATGTCGTTCGTAACGATCTTGATCATGTCATTCAACTGGCACCCGATTTTGTTTACGCCTATTACAACCGGGCAAATCTGCTTTCCATGCTGAAAGACTACCGCTCGGCATTAGTCGACTACGATAAGGCCATTGCATTGAATAGTGACTTTGCCGAAGCTTACTTTAATCGGGGGTTGACGCATATCTTCCTCGGCAATAACAAGCAAGGAATTACCGATCTAAGCAAAGCCGGTGAATTGGGAATTGTAAACGCTTATAACATTATCAAACGTTTTACCGATACCTCTTCGACTGAGCGCAATCCATAATTGTTGCATCGAAAAGAGCAAACAAGCAAAGAAATAGCTAATTTTGCAAGCTGAAATTCAGCATAATAAGAAACATCATGATAAAGATTACATTTCCCGACGGCTCCATACGGGAGTATAATGAAGGAGTAACAGGGTTCCAAATTGCAGAAAGCATCAGCCCTCGTTTGGCGCAAGAGGTGCTGGCATGCAGTGTGAATGGTGAAACGTACGACTTGAGTCGCCCCATTACGGAAGATGCCACCTTTATATTATATAAATGGGAAGATGATGAGGGTAAACATGCTTTTTGGCACACCAGTGCCCACTTGCTGGCAGAAGCGCTGCAAGAGCTTTATCCGGGCATTCAGTTTGGTATCGGACCGGCCATCGAAAATGGCTTTTATTACGATGTCGACCCCGGTGAAGCCACCATTAAAGAGTCTGACCTACCTGCCATCGAAGCGAAGATGGTGGAGTTGGCTGCTAAAAAAGAAACGCTTGTCAGAAGTAACATATCCAAAGCTGATGCGCTGGAAAAGTTTGGCGAGCGTGGTGAAACCTATAAATGCGAACTCATTTCGGAGCTGGAAGACGGGCATATTACCACCTACACACAAGGCGCTTTCACCGACTTGTGTCGTGGTCCACACTTGATGAGTACCGCTCCCATCAAAGCGATTAAATTGATGTCAGTGGCCGGTGCCTATTGGCGTGGGCACGAAGATCGTAAAATGATGACGCGTATCTATGGTATCACCTTTCCCAAGAAAAAACTACTTGACGATTATTTGTTATTACTCGAGGAGGCTAAAAAACGTGACCACCGCAAGATAGGCAAAGAGATGGATCTCTTTATGTTTTCCGATACCGTAGGTAAGGGATTGCCGATGTGGTTGCCGAAGGGAACCTCATTGCGCTTGCGTTTGCAGGAGTTCTTGCGTCGCATTCAGGCGCGTTACGACTATCAAGAGGTGATTACGCCGCCCATTGGTAATAAACTACTCTATATTACTTCGGGTCACTATGCCAAGTATGGAAAGGATTCGTTCCAACCCATTCGCACGCCGGAAGAAGATGAAGAGTATTTGTTGAAGCCGATGAACTGTCCGCATCACTGCATGATTTATAAAAACGCTCCCCGTTCATACAAGGAATTGCCGTTGCGTTTAGCGGAATTCGGTACCGTATGCCGCTATGAACAGAGTGGTGAACTTCACGGATTAACTCGTGTGCGGAGCTTTACGCAAGACGACGCACATATCTTTTGCCGTCCCGACCAAGTAAAGGAGGAGTTCTTGCGCGTGATGGACATCATCTCCATTGTGTTCCGTTCGATGGATTTTGCCAATGTCGAAGCACAAATTTCATTGCGCGATAAAGTAAATCGGGAAAAATATATTGGCAGCGACGAAAACTGGGAAAAGGCCGAGCAGTCGATTATCGAAGCCTGCGAAGAAAAGGGATTGAATGCCCGTGTGGAATATGGTGAAGCTGCATTTTACGGGCCGAAGCTCGACTTTATGGTGAAAGATGCCATCGGTCGTCGTTGGCAATTAGGTACTATTCAGGTGGACTACAATTTACCTGAACGCTTTGAGCTGGAATATACCGGTGCCGACAATCAAAAACATCGTCCGGTGATGATTCATCGTGCGCCATTTGGCTCAATGGAACGTTTTGTGGCTGTGCTCATCGAACATACGGCTGGCAAGTTCCCGCTTTGGCTCACCCCTGACCAGATAGCTATTTTGCCTATCAGTGAGAAGTTCAATGAATACGCCCAGGATGTGAAGAAAACCCTGAAGGAATATGATATCCGTGCCGTTGTTGATGACCGAAACGAGAAGATTGGACGTAAGATACGTGATAATGAATTGAAACGTATTCCCTATATGTTGGTTGTCGGTGAAAAGGAAGCCGAAAATGGCGAAGTGGCTGTCCGTAAGCAAGGTGAAGGTGATAAAGGGACTTTCAAATTGACTGACTTTGCAAAAAAAATGCAGGAAGAAGTTCAAAATATGATAAATATGTGGTAGCTTTGCGCCCAAAAATTAGAAAAGCATACTTATAAAGAGTGAATGAAGAATGACACATTGAAAGGGCAACACCGGATTAACGAACAAATCCGAGCCAAAGAAGTCCGCATAGTCGGCGACGGAGTGGAAGCAAAAGTCTATTCTATAGCGCAGGCATTGCGTATGGCTGAAGAACAAGATGAAGATTTGGTGGAAATATCTCCGAATGCACAACCTCCCGTATGTCGTATCATTGATTACTCTAAGTTCTTGTATCAACTAAAGAAACGCCAGAAAGAGCAGAAAGCCAAACAAGTGAAGGTCAACGTTAAAGAGATTCGATTCGGACCTCAAACCGACGATCACGATTACAATTTTAAGCTTAAACATGCCAAGGGTTTTTTGGAAGATGGCGATAAAGTGAAGGCATATGTGTTCTTCAAGGGTCGTTCCATTCTTTTCAAAGAACAGGGTGAGGTGCTCTTGTTGCGTTTTGCCAACGATTTGGAAGAGTATGCCAAAGTAGAGCAAATGCCTGTTCTGGAAGGTAAACGAATGACCATTCAGCTTGCTCCTAAACGGAAAGAGGGTTCGAAAAAGCCTCAACCTCAGTCCGAAACCACATTTGCACCTCCTGTGAGGAAAGAAAAAGAGGCAGAAGAGATGAAATAATGAGTAACGCCATCGGTATAGTGCGTTGCCATTTTATATATTAATTTAAAACAAATAAAGATGCCAAAGATGAAGACTAACTCCGGTTCTAAGAAGAGATTTACACTCACCGGAACAGGTAAAATCAAAAGAAAGCACGCTTTTCATAGTCATATTTTGACGAAGAAAACGAAGAAGCAAAAGAGAAATCTCTGTTATTCTACCCTGGTAAGCGCCACTGACGTCAATCAGGTGAGAGAGCTTTTGGCGATGAAGTAAAGTGTGTGTCAAACGATTAAATTGTAGAAACTATGCCAAGATCAGTAAATCATGTTGCTTCTAAAGCACGTAGAAAGAAAATCCTGAAGTTGACCAAAGGCTACTTCGGAGCACGTAAGAATGTATGGACGGTAGCAAAGAACACCTGGGAAAAGGGTTTGACCTATGCTTACCGCGACCGTAAAAACAAAAAGAGAAACTTCCGTGCGTTGTGGATACAGCGTATCAATGCCGCTGCCCGCCTCGAAGGTCTCTCCTACTCTAAGCTGATGGGTGCCCTGCACAAAGCCGGCATCGAAATCAACCGCAAAGTGTTGGCCGATTTGGCGATGAATCATCCCGAAGCGTTCAAGGCGATTGTAACCAAAGCAAAAGCTGCATAAGTAAATTGAGAGGATGTGTCTAAACGGACACATCCTCTTTTCTTCTCTTGCTTATTTCCCTATGATTGAATATCTCAAAGGCGGACTCTCGGAGCTGAATCCTGCAACAGCAGTTATTGATTGTGGTGGTGTGGGCTATCTGGCCAACATTTCGCTCAATACCTACGCGGCCATTCAAGGCAAGCGTGAGTGCAAACTTTATATCTACGAGGCCATCCGGGAAGATGCCTACATCCTCTATGGATTTGCCGATAAGCAAGAACGCGAACTCTTCCTGTTGCTTATTTCCGTTTCAGGTATCGGCGGCAACACGGCGCGGATGATTCTTTCCGCCCTTTCGCCCGCCGAATTGGTGAATGTAATCTCTACGGAGAATGCACAGTTGCTCAAGTCGGTGAAAGGCATCGGCCTGAAAACCGCCCAGCGCCTGATTGTCGAGTTGAAAGATAAAATCAAGACCGGAACGATTGCCGCCGTCTCGACCGCATCGGCAGGTTTGACCGGACTGTTGAACACCGCCGCTTCGCAAGTGCAAGAAGAGGCAGTGGCAGCTCTAACTATGCTTGGATTTCAGCAATCGGCCGCACAAAAAGTGGTGTTGGAGATTCTTCGGGAAGAGGCCGACGCGAAAGTGGAGCAAGTGATCAAGCTGGCCTTAAAACGGTTGTAGCAGATCCCGCTACGGAGGCGGTTTTCCCTCCCGTTTCCCGCTCCTTGGCGAAGGAGCAATAATCCCCCCTGCCATTCGTTATTTACTTAGGCTGCACGCACAGTGCGGCCGTTCTATTCATGGCGTTTACCTCTCTTCGACATACTGTTCGGATGTTGCTGTTGCTGGTGTTGCTCTGTTGTGCGGGCACCGGTCGGACGATTGCGCAGATTACGTTGAAGACGCCGCAGAACCTGCGCGAAGTGGTGGAATATGATTGGAAGAGTGGTAACTACTACATCTACACGCGCCTGGGCAATACCAACATCGGTGTTCCGCGCATTCTCACCCGCGAGGAGTATCTGGAGCTGACGCTCAAGCAGTCAATGGCCGATTACTACCGCGGGCGCAACGATTCGCTGGTGGGTAAGAGCGGAAAGGATCCCTTCGACTTCATGGACATGAAGTTCAACCTTGGTCCGGCCGAGAAACTGTTCGGAAAAGGAGGCGTGCAGATTAAAATGCAGGGCAATGCCGAGTTGAGCTTCGGCGTGAACTATAAAAATGTGCAGAATCCCTCTCTTCCCGAGAGTCAGCGCAAAACCATCGGTTTCGACTTCGACGAAAAGATCAATGTGGGCATTACCGGCAAGGTGGGCGACAAAGTGAACCTCAACATGAATTACAACACCGACGCCACCTTCGACTTCGACACCAAGCAACTCAAGCTAAAGTACGAAGGCAAAGAAGATGAAATCGTCAAACTCATCGAAGCGGGCAATGTGAGCATGCCCACGCAAAACTCCCTAATTCGCGGGGCGACCTCTTTGTTTGGTCTTCGCACCGATCTTCAATTCGGGAAGCTCAGCGTGCAGACAGTTATCAGTCAGCAAGAGAGCGAGTCACACAGCGTAAGCACGAAGGGAGGTGCCCAAACCACCTCGTTCGACTTCTCGGCCGATCAGTATGACGAAAACCGTCACTTCTTTCTGGCGCACTACTTTCACGACACCTACGACCGCAACATGGAGCAACTACCCAACATTCTTTCGGGCATTACCATCCATCGCATCGAAGTGTGGGTCACCAACAAGCGCGGCAACTATGAATCGCCCCGCAACCTTGTGGCGCTGGCCGATTTAGCCGAAGGCGCTCAAACAGCCCCCTCCAATGCCGCCGGTCCGCTCTATCAATTGATGACCACCGCCTATGCCGGGGCGCGCGACATCAGTCAGGTCACCACCGTGATGACCGGCGCGGGAATGGAGAGCGGCATGGACTACGAGAAGATTGAAAACGCCCGTTTACTCACCTCCTCCGAGTATCGGTTGAATGCCGCCTTGGGATACCTCTCCCTCAAGCAAGCCTTGCAACCCGATGAGGTGCTGGCCGTAGCTTTCGAGTACACCTTAGGAGGCCGGAACTACCAAGTAGGGGAATTCGCCTCCGACATTAAAGATACCTCGCAGTCGCTTTTCGTCAAACTGCTCAAAAACACGGCCAATTCCCCCGGTTCTTCGGTGTGGGACCTGATGATGAAGAACGTCTACAGCCTGAACGCCTACGCTTTGCAGCGGGAGAAGTTCCAATTGAACATCACCTACCTGAGTGACACCACCGGCGTTTATCTCCGCTACCTGCCCGAAGGCAAAACAGCCAAGATTCCACTGGTGCGCGTGATGAATCTCGACCGGTTAAACAGCACGGGTCAACCCGGAGCCGACGGCTTCTTCGACTTCGTGGAAGGATACACTGTGTCAGCTACCGACGGTCGCATCTTCTTTCCGGTGGTGGAGCCGTTCGGAAGCCATCTTCGTAAAATGATCGGCGACGACAACCTGGCCGACAAATACCTTTTCCAAGAATTGTACGATTCCACCCGAACGGTGGCGCGTCAGCTGGCCGAGAAGAACAAATACCGCCTGACGGGCGAGTTTCGTGCCTCCAATGCCAACGAAATCAGGCTGAATGCCATGAACGTTCCTCCCGGTTCGGTACATGTGACAGCCGGAGGCGTAACCCTGGTTGAAAACTCCGACTACACCGTCGACTACACGCTGGGAGTGGTGACCATCCTCAACCAAAGCATCATCGATGCCGGCACCGCCGTGAATGTGAGCTTAGAGAGCAACACCCAGTTCGGGATGCAACGAAAAACCATGTTGGGACTCAACTTTGCCTACGATTTCTCGCCCGATTTCTCCATCGGAGGAAGCATTATGCGCCTGAGCGAGAAACCCTTGACCAGCAAGGTCGCTATGGGCGACGAACCCATCTCCAACACCCTTTGGGGACTCAATGCCTCGTGGAAGACGCAGAGCCAGTGGCTCACCAACCTGCTCGACAAGCTTCCCTTCGTTCACGCCACCGCTCCGTCGAGCATTAACCTGGGCGTCGAGTTTGCCCATCTGATACCCGGGCATGCCGACGGCCTGCAGCAAGACGCCTCCTACATCGACGACTTTGAAAGCACCCGAAGCGGCATCGATCTTCGACAACCCTCCTATTGGATGCTGGCCTCCACCCCCTTCAACTCCTCGGCCTCCTCTCTTTTCCCCGAAGCATCGCTCTCGGGCAACGTCGAGTATGGAAAAAACCGTGCGCTTCTGGCCTGGTACTTCATCGACGGTTTGTTTACGCGCCGGAGTTCTTCCCTCACCCCGAGTCATATCAAGAACGACCTGGAGCAACTCTCCAACCACTACGTTCGGGAAGTATATGAGCAGGAACTCTTCCCCAACAAAGAGACCTCCTACCAAGAGTCTTCCCTCATCAACGTACTCAATTTGGCCTATTACCCACAGGAACGCGGCCCGTACAACCTCGATACCGACCTCAATACCGACGGAACCTTGCGTACCCCCCAAAAAAGATGGGGAGGTATGATGCGCAAGCTCGAGACCAGCGACTTTGAGACGGCCAACATCGAATATGTCGAGTTCTGGCTTTTAGATCCATACATCTATCAAGAGGCCGCCGGTCAGCATCCCGCCGGAGGTGAGCTTTATCTGAACCTGGGCGAGCTGTCGGAAGATATTCTCAAAGACGGAAAGAAATTCTTCGAGAACGGACTTCCGGCCGACGGAGATATGAGCCGCCTCGAAGAGACGGTGTGGGGACGCGTGCCGCGAGACCGCAGTGTCGTCTATGCCTTTGACAATACCGCCGGTGCCCGACGCCGGCAAGATGTGGGATTGAACGGTTTGTCGTCCGAAGAAGAGCGAACCTTTCCCGCCTACGCCACCTATCTGGCCGAGTTGCAGCAACGCTTGGACGCCGCCACCTTTGCCCGCTATGAAAACGACCCGGCCGGCGACAACTACCACTATTTCCGCGGAAGCGACTACGATGAGCAGCAGCTTTCCATTCTCGAAAGATATAAATACTACAACAACACCGAGGGCAACTCCACGGCGGCCGAAGATTCGCCCGAGCGTTACGACATCTCCTCCAAGACGGTGCCCGATGTGGAAGATATCAATCAAGACAACACGTTGAACGAGTCGGAAAAGTATTTTCAGTATAAGATAAGCCTTCGCCCGGGCGATTTGCAGATTGGGCGCAACTACGTCACCGACAAACGTACCGCCAGCGTGCGTTTGCGCAACGGAAAAACCGAAGAGGTCAACTGGTATCAGTTTAAGGTGCCCGTCCGAAGCGGAGAGGCTGTGGGAAACATCAAAGACTTCAAGAGCATCCGCTTTATGCGCCTGTTCCTGACCGGTTTCGAAGAGCCGGTAGTGCTTCGGTTTGCCACCTTCGAGCTGGTGCGCGGCGAGTGGCGCACCTATACCGACTTATTGGGCAATACCCAGCAGGGAGGAGCCTCGGCCACCCAGGCCAAGCTCGATGTCTCGGCGGTAAACATCGAAGAGAACGGCGACAGAACGCCGGTCAACTACGTAATGCCTCCGGGCATCAGTCGCGTGATAGATCCCGGTCAACCGCAGCTTCGTCAGCAAAACGAGCAAGCCATGAGCCTGAAGTTGACCCATTTGCCCCCCGGAGATGCCCGTGCCGTCTACAAAAGCACCTCCATGGACATGCGACAATACAAACGCATCCAGATGTTTGCCCACGGCGAGGCCTTTCCCGACAACAGCACCGCCCCGCAAGACGGCGAACTGTCGGTTTTCATCCGCATCGGCTCGGATTACCGCAACAACTACTACGAATACGAGATTCCACTCGTGCTCACCCCCGCCGGACAGTACAACAGCAGCTCCGAAGCCGGCAGTTTGGCCGTCTGGCCGCAGGCCAACAACTTAGACATCCTGCTAAGCCTGCTCACCACGTTGAAAAAGAACCGCAACCGCCTGATCGGAGTTGCCGGCAGCGGCGTAAGCTATTCGCGCCTCTACAGCGAATACGATCCGGCGCATCCGGCCAACAAAGCGAGCGTGATGGGCAATCCCACGCTGGCAGAAGCCAAGACGCTGATGATCGGAGTACGAAACAATGCGCGCACCAGCAAGTCGGCCGAGGTGTGGGTGAACGAACTACGGTTGAGTGACTTCGACGAAGCCGGCGGTTGGGCGGCACAAGGCAATTTGAACATGCAACTCTCCGACCTTGGCTCGTTCAACCTGGGCGGACACATCGAGACGGCCGGATTCGGCGGACTTGAACAGAGCGTAAGCGAGCGGCGGCTCGACGACTACTATCAATATGCCCTGACCACCACTTTTGATGTGGGACGGTTCCTTCCCGCACGGCTCAAACTCTCCGCTCCGCTCTACTATTCCTATTCCAAAGAAGCCACCACTCCCCAGTACAATCCCTTAGACACCGACATGCGTTTGGATGACGCTTTGGACGCTCTCCACAGCCGTGAAGAACGCGACTCTTTGATGACGATTGCGCGCACCATCTCTACCTATCGCAACTTTAGCATCAGTAACCTGCGCTTCAACGTTTCCAGCAAGAAACCCATGCCCTACGACCCGGCGAATTTCTCCGTCAGCTACTCCAATTCGCTCCGGCACAATCAGGGAAGCACCACCATGTATGAAGATGAGTTGGATTGGCGGGCGGCCTTGAGCTACCAATACGCTCCGCTCTACAAAGCGTGGGAGCCTTTCAAAAAAATGAAGTCGAAATCGCCCTGGGCACAGCTGCTCAAAGATTTCAGCTTCAACTGGTTGCCCCAAAGCGTGGCGATTAACAGCGAACTGGCGCGCCACTACTACGAATTGCAGCTGCGCGACTTAGACAGTCCCGAAGAATCGGTGGCCATCGACCCGTCGGTGGCCAAGAGCTACCTCTGGAACCGCGACTTCGCCCTGCGGTGGGACTTTACCAAGAACCTGCGGGTCAATTTCTCGTCGGTTACGCACGCCCAAATCGAAGAACCCTACGGAGTGGTCAACAAAGAGCGCTATCCCGACCAATATGAAGCCTGGAAAGACTCGGTACGGCGCAGTCTGCTCTCACTGGGAAGCCCCATCGCCTATCAACAGAGCTTCAATGCCACCTATAAACTCCCGTTCGAGAAGATTCCGCTCACCGACTGGCTCACGGCCGACGTTCGCTTTGCCTCGTCGTACAATTGGGACCGTGGAGTGGCGCTCACCGACGGTGCCCAGATGGGAAACACCATCAGTAATCAACGGGCGCTCGATGTCAACGGCCGTCTCAACCTCGAGAGCCTCTACAACAAGCTGCCCTACCTCAAAGAGGTCAACCGACGCTTCTCGGCCACCTACCGCAAGCCCGCCGCACCCAAAAAAAACCGCCGGTTCGAGAAGAGCGTCACCTTACTGCCCGACACCACCCTTACCCTGACGCATAATCTGGCCACCAAGCGCCCCATCTTGACGGCGCGCCGGGCGAACGGCCAACTTTATCCCCTCAAAATCAAGCGCACGAACGCCAATAGCCTGATCATCCTCAACCGGGACACCGCCAGGCTCAAGATTACGGTCGTGGCGGGCAAACCCCGGGAAGATTCGTGGCTGTATAAGGTAGGACAACATGCGGCCAGGCTCGCCATGAGCGTGCGAAACGCCGGCATCACCTACAAAAAGAGCTACGCCATGACGCTGCCCGGTTTCCGTCCCGATGTAGGCGATCTGTTCGGACAGAAAAGGAACGGCGGCGTGTGGGCACCGGGCTTGGACTTTGCCTTCGGCCTGACCGACGACCATTATATCGAGACGGCACGTGCGCGCGGCTGGCTCATCGCCAACGATTCGGTGGCGACGCCGGCCAGCAGCAATGCCCTGGAAGACCTGCAAGTGCGCATGACGGTGGAACCGCTGCGCGACCTCAAGATAGAGCTGACCGCCAGCCGCACCCGCAATCAGAGCCGGCAGATACACTATATGTTCGAGGGAAACGACAGTCGCAACGGCAACTTCACGATGAGCATCCTCTCCTTGGGCAGTGCCTTTGAAGGGAAGAGGGCGGCCGACGGTTACCACTCCCGGGTGTTTGAACGATTCCGCGCTTCGCTGCCCGCGGTGCGCGACCGCGTGGAAGGACGCTTCCTGGGAACCAGCTATCCGCAGGGCAGCACGTTGGCCGGGATGCCCTTCGACCCGAGCCGGGGCACCGTTAGCCCGTATGCGCCCGAGGTGATGGTGCCCGCCTTCTTGGCAGCCTACACCGGAAGGGATGCCGCGCGCACCGGCCTCGACTTCTTCCCGGGAATCCTTTCGATGATGCCCAATTGGCGCATCACCTACAACGGACTCGGCCGGATGGCGTGGGCAAAGAACCTCTTCCGGTCGATAAACCTCAATCACGCCTACCGCAGCACCTACACCATCGGCAGTTACCAGAGTTACCAGAGCTTTATGCCCTCCACGGGCGACTGGGGCTTCATCGAAGATGTGCAAACGGGCAACCCGCTGCCCTCGTCGCGCTTCGAGGTGGGGAG
>JAISHB010000112.1 GCA_031262785.1 Prevotellaceae bacterium | reverse complement strand
CAACCATTTCTAAAATGCCTTAATGCCCTGTCGTATAATTCACTTACCTGAGTTCTTAGTGGATGTGTTTCTATATCAATAAGAGCATCAAGACGTTCCCTGACATCACCACTTAATTGATTTATTGCAGATTCAGTTCGTGCAAGACCTATGTGCATTAAAACACCAATTTGTCCCAATTGATTAGACACACGGTTAAAACCGGTTCCTACAGTTTGATTCGTAGAATCAAACTTGTTTGCCACATTTGCAAGTCCGGTGCCGACACTACTTTTTAATTCCAGAAGCGTGTCTTTAACTTCCTCATTTGATGCTACAATAGCATACTTCGCTGAATCTATATGCGACGTTTGTGAATCTATCCGCGCATTTATAGATTGTGCGGATTGATTTGCGCTTCCCTCGGCTATATCGCTAAATTGGCGCATAAACGTACTATAATCATAAAATGTCGCCATTTTTCGATCATAGTAATAATCAATCTCATTAGTTGCCATTTCTATTTCTCTTTAGAGCCTGTTTAAAAATCGATGAAATAAAATCGTAGGATACAACCTGCGAAGTATGACTTTGTGATTGGCAAAGGTATATATGGTGACGGTTTTCCCGTCGTCGAGTGTTTTTCAATCGGGCACAAAAAAGCGTGGGACTATTGAATATTACTACCGTGTGGCTCTCGACTGCCAAGTTATGAGTAATAAACAATAGCCCACGCCTATGTTATATAGTCTATCTCATGGATAGGTATATAGCACGACGTGAGCGTTCTTGTCTATTATCCCCATAACTTGAAATTGTCGAGATTTCACGATAGGATAATATTTTAAACGCTCTTTGTTTCCACAATGTCCGCCTTACGCTGATTGCTCATGGTAAGACCTTGCAAAATTAGATAGAAAAGTCAAACGCCAAAACATATCACTCAATTATTTATTTTCGCGCATCTCTTTTATCATTTTGCTAATAAGAAGAATGCAGATTGAAGCGCCATCTTTCTATTCACTAAATTTGTGAATCAACAAAAGAATGCCTACCTTTGTCGCGAACAATCACTATCTATGAAGGTCGAATTTGAAAAACGGTATCTGCGCGAGCTGTATGAAACGGGTAAGACCGGCGATAAAAAGCATCGCTTCCAACCCCAAGTAGTTAACGGTTATTTGAAGTGTGTCAAGATCTTGCAGAAAGCTGTCAGGATGGAAGATTTATTCTTGATTAAATCGTTGAACTACGAGCGGTTAAAGGGGAGCAAAAGGGGATTATCCTCTGTACGTATCAACGACCAATACCGCTTGGAATTCCGAGAAATTCCAGGCGACAATCATATTGAAATAGAGATTTGTTCGCTAACTGATATCACGAATCATTATCAATAAGTATAGCTATGAATGAATTGAACGCCCCCTTTCGCCCCACACATCCGGGCGAATTATTGAAAGATGAATTGGAGTACCGCCATTTGTCACAAAAGACGGTCGCCAAACAATTGGGGATACCCTATACCGCTTTCAACGAGATAGTAAATGGGAAACGCCCTGTCACCACAGATTTTGCCCTGCTCATGGAAGCAGCATTGGGCGTACCCGCCTATATCTTAGTGGGCATGCAAACCGATTACAACCTGCAGATGGCCAAAAGCGATGTAAAACTGCGTAATCGCCTGCGGGAGGCAAGAAAGCTAGCCGCTTCTTTGCTTTGATGCGCTCCACACAATCAGTTTAAATCAAGAAATCCTCTCCGAAAGCCTCCCCACTTTTAGAAGAAAACCATCAATCCGCAGCGAAAGTCACAAAACAATTGTGTTCCGACCATTGCTCGCCGTCTTTGGTCTCCCGCGAATTGTGTTCCGACCATTTCTCGCCGTCTTTGGTCTCCCGCGAATTGTGTTGCGACCATTTCTCGCCGTCTTTGACCTCATGCGAATTGTGTTCCGACCATTTCTCGTCGTCTTTGACCTCATGCGAATTGTGTTCCGACCATTGCTCGCCGTCTTTGGCTTCCTGCTAATTGTGTTCCGACTATTGCTCCTCTTTTGGGGTTTCTCACACATTTTTTTCGAATCGATGCAACCTATGTGGTAATCAAAACGCCCCTGCAAGCCAAGTAACTTGCAGGGGCGCTTTGTGAAAACAAGGGGGGGGGCATCCCCGGCTGCGCAGATTTGGTGGCCTTTACGGGTTGTGCTTGCCGGTGGGATAGAACACTTTGTTGGCGCCCGAGGTGAGTTTGCATGCCTCGGGTTCGCTCTCGATGAACGACTGGATGTGGCGGATGCGCTTCTCGGCCAGTATCTCGTCTACGGCAATGAGGATGCCGGTCTCCTCCACCTCGCCGAAGCCATAGTTAATGGCCGTGCCAAACATGCGCATGGTGGGGCTGAGGTTCATGTAGGCATTCACCAGCGGGGGGATGTTGAAGCCCAGGCGGCGTATCTCGCAATTGAGCGTCTTGTAGTCTTCCTTGAACGAGGGTTTGCAAAACAGCGCGGCCAGTTGGTTGCGGTCGGTCTCGAGCGACAGGGGCTTGAGCGGGGTAATCAGGTTCTCTTTGTCGGCAAAGTGTTTCCACAGGAAGTAGAGAATCATGTCGCGCCCTTGGCGGTGAAAGCTGGGATACATGGTGACCTTGCCAAAGAAGTATTTCACCTCGGGCATAATCACGGTGAGGGCACCCAGTCCGTCCCACAGGTTGTCGAGGGCGAACAGTCCCTTGCTGCCGGCGCGGGTGGATTGATATTCGAGCGTGACAAACGATCGCCCCAGCTCGATGGTCAGGGGCAGGTATTCGTTCAAAAACTTGTCGGAGAAGTGAAACATGTGCGCCGTGGCCAGCAGGGGTACTCCCTGCGCATCGAACTGCACATCGGTGCCCAAGAGGTAGCGATAGCCGCCCAGAATCTCTTCGGCCTCGGGATTCCACACGATGAGCTGTTTGTAGGGATGCTCCATAGTGTCGTACTCGTCGATGTCGAGCGCCATGCCGGTGCCTCCCCCGCCGGCGCGGAAGGCTATCTCGCGCAGACGTCCAATCTCGCGCATCAGGTTGGGAGAGTCGTGCGCGGTGACGATGTATATTTGGTTGTGGCTCTTGTTGGTCATCCGCAGCCGCTTCTCTTCGGTGAGTTCTGCTTTGAGCAACGCTTTGTCTACGGGGGCGATAATCTCTTCCATTTCTATGCTTTCAGTGGGTAAACGTATGTTGTTGGGGATTATAAGCTATACACGATCTCCTTCACATGGTCGGCCCACTCAAGGGGGGTGCGGCTCTTGTCGAAGGTTTGCCAGGGGATGGGCTGGCCAATGGTGATGGTGAAGGTTTTGTGACGGTTCTTCATCATTTCGTCGGCCAGGTAGAGCATGGCGATGTTGAACTTGAGGCCGAGGAACTGGCACACATTGGCCACGTTGTAGAAGAAGTTGGAATTGCGCCCGTCGAAATGGATGGGCACCACGTCTCGATGGTATTGCACGCTCTTGACCACAAAGGTTTTCTTCCACGCCAGGTCTCGGATGACGCCCTTCTTGCGGCGCGAGTTCAGGCCGGCCGGAAAGATAATCAGGTGATTGTCGGAGGCAAAGCCTTCTTCCACCATCCGCGGGAAGTCTTTGGCCTGTTTGCCTGTTTTGTTGATGGGGATGCACAGGGGCGCCAGTCCGTGCAGGTTCATCAGCAGGTCGTTGACCATATACTTGACCTTGCCCTGATAGAAGGTGCCCAGGATGTAACCCAGCGCCACTCCGTCTTGTCCGCCCAACGGATGGTTGGAGACAAAGGTGTAGGTCTTGCCCGTGGGCAGATGCTCTTTTCCTTTAATAATCAGCTTGGTGTCGAGGAAGTCGAGGCTGGCTTTTAAGAAGTCTACCCCCACTTTGTCTTTAGATTCGGCCAAAAACAGATTCAACTCTTCCTGATGCACGATGCGCTTGAGATACGACACCACAAAACGGGGTATATATGGGTAGTACTTCGGAGCTTTGTCGCGAAGTACCTTATCGATGTCTATTAAGAAGAGCGTATCGTCATTCATTCTGCTTTCCTCGTTTTGAAAGATTGCGCAAATTTCGCTAATCTTTTTAATTATGCGCAATGATTTAGTCAAAAAGCGTTTCCATTTGCTTAAAAAGGAGGCCTGAAAACTAACAAAAAGGGGGTGAAATCTGCCAATTGAGAGTTTCTCCCCCAAAGAAAACCAAAAAATGGATGGTTGGCCTTGGTTAATCGCTGTAAACTTGCACTCGAAATCAAAACAACAGCATAATAACTCTTAAAAGTATAGATAATATGAACAGTGTTGCTTTCCAAAAAGATCTGCTTAGCATGCAAGATGAATTGCTTCGCTTCGCCTACAAACTCACGGCAAACCGTGATGACGCAAATGATTTGTTGCAAGAGACTTCCCTAAAGGCATTGGATAACGAAGAGAAGTTTACCCCCGACACCAACTTCAAAGGATGGATGTACACCATCATGCGTAACCTTTTTATTAATAACTATCGTAAGATGGTGCGCGACCAAACCTATGTCGACCACACCGACAACCTTTATCACCTCAGCCTTCCGCAAGAGTCGGGTTTCGAGAGCACCGAGAGTGCCTACGATCTGAAGGAGATGCATCGCATCGTCAACAGTTTGCAGCGCGAATATAAGGTTCCCTTCTCGATGTTTGTATCGGGCTTCAAGTATCGCGAGATTGCCGACAAGATGAACTTACCCATCGGTACGGTAAAGAGCCGCATCTTCTTCACTCGCAAGAAACTGAAAGAAGAGTTGCAAGACTTTATTTAAAGACAACCCCGCTAACGTTTCATAGATAGATAAAAGTGTGTATGTGTTTGCCGCCGGGAACGCCTCTTTGGGGAGGTGTTTCCGGCTTTTTCTTTCTTTTGGGGTCTCTTTGTTTGGGAAAATCTTGCGAAGATTGGTCGCAGATTCTGTGGAAATGCCTACTTTTACGGGCGCTTACCACCCCCTCTCATGGCACCTGTTGAAGAACCCCAAACATATCATGTTCCGGTATTATTAACGCCGAGTGTCGACGGACTAAACATCCGCCCGGACGGCACCTATGTCGACGTGACGTACGGCGGCGGCGGGCACTCGCGCCTCATCCTCTCGCGTTTGGGCGCCGAGGGTCGCCTCTTTGGTTTCGACCAGGACGAAGATGCCGAAGCAGGCAGTCTGAGGGATGCACGCTTTACCTTTGTGCGCAGCAACTTCCGCTATCTGCACAACTTCTTGCGCTATTACCAGGCCGAACCGGTCGACGGCATCCTGGCCGACTTGGGTGTTTCGTCGCACCACTTCGACGAGGGGGAACGGGGCTTCTCGTTTCGCTTCGACGCGCCGTTGGACATGCGCATGAACAAACGGGCGGGTGTCACCGCCGCCGAATTGCTGCTTACACTTAGCCAAGAGCGGCTGGCCGACCTCTTCTACCTCTACGGCGAGCTGAAAAACAGCCGCAAGCTGGCCTCACTCATTGTAAAAGCACGCGCCGCGGGAACGCCCGTGAGCACCACCGGCGAACTACTCGAACTTATCCGGCCGCTCTTTGGTCGCGAACGCGAAAAAAAGGAGCAAGCCAAGGTGTTTCAAGCCCTGCGCATCGAAGTGAACCAAGAGATGGATGCCTTGCGCCAGATGCTCGAGGCCGCCGGTCGGGTGTTGAAGTCGGGCGGCCGGTTGGTGGTCATCACCTATCACTCTTTGGAAGACCGCATGGTGAAGAACTTCCTGAAAACCGGCAATGTACAGGGGCAGGAGGCGAAAGACTTCTACGGCAACCGGCAAACGCCCTTTCGCTTGGTCAACAGCAAGGTGATTACGCCCGATGAGGCCGAAGTGCAAGCCAATCCCCGCTCGCGAAGCGCCAAATTACGCATCGCCGAGAAACGCTAAATATCCCACCCAGATGGAATCTAAAAAGAGACGTATTTCCATTCGAAGCATCATCGGGGGCGACATTTTGCCCACCGAATTTCTGCGCCGGCAAACCGGTTTGCTGGTGTTGCTGATGGTGTTGGCCATTGTCTATATCAGCAACCGCTACACCTGCCAACGCCAACTCATCGAAATCGACCGGCTCAAGAAAGAGTTGACCGACATCAAGTACGATGCGCTCACACGCAGCTCGGAGCTGATGGAGAAAAGCCGCCAGTCGCGCATCGAAAACTACATTATCACCCATCGCAGCGAGCTGGCAACGCCCACTGCACCCCCTTATCTCATCGATAAATAACCGACTGCAGAACAATGAGTGCGAATAGAAAAGTAATCATGAACCGCTACTTCTGGGTGGTGATGCTGTTGGTGTTGGTAGGCATCGGCATTGTGCTGAAAGCGGCCAACATCATGTTCCGGGAGCGCGCCTTTTGGCAGGTGGTGGCCGAGCGGTTTGTCAACGACAGCGTCCCCCTTCCGCCTACACGCGGCAATATTCTTTCGTGCGACGGCAAACTCATGGCCAGTTCATTGCCCGAATATCGCATCTACATGGACTTTAAAGCCGGTGGAAAGGGTAAAGACACCCTGCTGCTCAACCACCTCGACGAGATATGCCGCGGATTGCACACCATTTTCCCCGACCGATCGGCCGCCGCCTTCAAGGCGCACCTGCTCAAAGGACGTAAAATGGGCAGTCGCAACTACCTCCTCTACCCCAAACGCATCTCCTACATCCAATACAAAGAGGCTAAACGGTTGCCGGTGTTCAACCTCAACAAGTATAGGGGAGGCTTTCACGAGCAAACCTTCAACTATCGGAAGAAGCCCTTCGGCTCGCTGGCTGCCCGTACGCTGGGCGATCTGTATGCAGACACCACCCAAGGCGCCAAGAACGGTATCGAACTGGCTTTCGACGGGGTGTTGAAGGGACAATACGGCATGGCACACCGCCAGAAGGTGATGAATCAATACCTCAGCTTGGCCACCGTTCCGCCCGTCAACGGCTGCGATGTGGTCACTACGCTCGATGTGGACATGCAGGACATCTGCGAGAAGGCGCTGGTGGACAAACTCAAGGAGATTGAGGCCGAGGTGGGCGTGGTGGTGCTCATGGAGGTGAAGACGGGCGACGTCAAAGCCATTGTCAACATGGATAAGGCCGGCGACGGCAACTATTACGAGATGCGCAACCACGCCATCAGCGACCTGATGGAACCCGGTTCCACCTTTAAGACGGCCTCCCTGATGGTGGCACTGGAGGATGGGAAGATCACCCCGCACACCCCCGTCGATGCGGAGAAGGGCGCCTGGAAGGTGGCCAACCGCACCATGACCGATCACAACCGCAACCGCGGCGGCTACGGCAAGATAGACGCCACGCGTGCCTTGGAAGTCTCCTCGAACATCGGCGTCTCCAAGCTGATTGTGCATGCCTACGGACACAACCAGCAGCAGTTTATCGACGGACTCAGGCGCATGAGCCTTCATCAACCGCTCCATCTGCAAATCCCGGGCGAGGGAACGCCCAACATCCGCGACCTCAAGGGCGATGTGCCCGTCACCGCACTGCCGTGGATGAGCATCGGCTACGGTACCCAACTCCCGCCCATCAATATCCTCACCTTCTACAATGCCATTGCCAACGACGGCCGCATGATGCGTCCGCGTTTGGTCAAAGAGGTGTTGCGGGGCGGCGAGGTGATCGAAACCTTCCCCCCGGAGGTGATCAACCCACAGATCTGCTCGGAGAAAACCCTGAAAGAGATACGCGCCATGTTGCTCGGCGTGGTCACCAACGGATTGGGAAAGGCGGCCAAAACAGCCGACTTCGAGGTAGCCGGCAAGACGGGCACGGCGCAGATCTGGGGCAAGTCGGGCAACACCGGCGGACACTTGGTGAGCTTCTGCGGCTACTTCCCCGCCGATGCGCCGAAGTATAGCTGCATCGTGAGCATCCAACGTCCCAAGACGCGTCCCATCTCGGGCGGCTTGATGGCCGGAAGCGTCTTCGGTAAGATTGCCGCCCGCCTCTACGCCAAAGAATTGCAAGCGCCGTTGGAGGCCGCCGTGGACAGTACCACCAACCTCATCCCGCCGGTAAAGGCGGGCGACCTGCGCCAGACCCTGTTCGTGCTCCAGAGTTTGAAGGTACCCGTGCAGAAGGGCTTCGATACGCCCGGGAGTAGCCAGGTGTGGGGCACCGCCCAACCCGCTGCCGCCGCCGTGGCGTTGCACGAGCGCCGGGCGAAGGAGCAAACGGTGCCCAACGTGTTGGGCATGGGCGCCAAAGACGCCCTCTTCCTGCTGGAAAGCTGCGGCTTGGAGGTGCGCTTGCAGGGCGTCGGACGGGTGAAGCGCCAATCCATCCCCGCGGGCAATGCCTTGGTGAAGGGGCAGACGGTGCGGCTCGAATTGGAGAACGAATAACTTATATAATAAGGTGTAACCACACCCCATCCAACCATCCATCCATCCAGAGAGACAACAGTATGACTATTCCGGAAAGAACAGCCCCGAACCAGCCCGCCCGCATCGTGATTCTGGGCGCGGGAGAAAGCGGCGCGGGCGCCGCCGTGCTGGCGCACGTCAAAGGATTCGACACCTTTGTGTCGGACAGTTCGGCCATCAAAGAGCCTTATAAAGCGCAATTGGGGGCGTATCACATCCCGTGGGAAGAGAACGGGCACACCGAGGCGCTTATCCTGAGTGCCGACGAAGTGATCAAAAGCCCGGGTATCCCCGAAGAGGCTCCGTTGATACAGAAACTCAAGGCGCAGGGGACCCCGATTATCTCCGAGATAGAGTTTGCCGGCCGCTATACCCGCGCCAAAATGATCTGCATCACCGGCTCCAACGGCAAGACCACCACCACCTCGCTCATCTACCACATCCTGCAGAGCGCGGGTTTGAACGTGGGGCTGGCCGGCAACATCGGCAAGAGCCTGGCGTTGCAGGTGGCCTTCGAGACGCACGACTACTACGTGATTGAGCTTAGCTCGTTCCAGCTCGACAACATGTATCACTTCCATGCCAACATCGCCGTGTTGCTCAACATCACCCCCGACCACATGGATCGCTACGACCACAACATGCAGAAGTATGTCGAGGCCAAGTTTCGCATCACGCAGAACCAAACGCCCGACGATGCCTTCATTTTCTGGAACGACGACCCCATCATCCGCCGCGAACTCTCCAAGCACGGGTTGAAAGCGCACCTCTACCCCTTTGCCGCCGTCAAGGAAGAGGGTGCCATCGCCTACGCGGCCGACGACGAAATCATTATCAACACGCCCATCGCCTTCAACATGGAACAAGAGGAGCTGGCGCTGCGCGGCACGCACAACCTCTACAACTCCCTGGCCGCGGGCATCTCGGCCAACCTGGCCGGCGTGGGCAAAGAGGAGATTCGGCGGGCGCTCTCCGACTTCGAGGGCGTGCCCCACCGGTTAGAGCAGGTGGCCACCGTGCGCGGCATCGACTTCATCAACGATTCCAAGGCCACCAACGTCAACTCCTGCTGGTATGCCCTGCAAAGCATGAAGAGCAAGGTGGTGCTCATCCTGGGCGGCACCGATAAGGGCAACGACTACTCCGAGATTGAAGCCTTGGTGCGCGAGAAGTGTTCGGCGCTGCTCTTCCTGGGCGTAGACAACACGAAGTTGCACCAGTTTTTCGACCCTATGGGGCTTCCCACCGTGGAGGTGACCACCGGCATGCGTGAGGCCGTGCAAGCCGCCTACGGGTTGGCCAAGCGGGGCGAGACGGTCTTGCTCAGCCCCTGCTGTGCCTCGTTCGATTTGTTTCGGAACTACGAAGACCGCGGCGATCAGTTTAAGAAATATGTGCGCGAGTTGTAGCGCATCCACCTTTTTACCTACCCATTATGGATCTACTTCGTACCGTTTTCAAAGGAGACAAAGTCGTTTGGATGATTTTCCTGATGTTCTGCCTCGTCTCCGTGGTGGAGGTGTTCAGTGCCGGCGCCTCGCTCACCTACAAGACCGGCGACTACTGGGCGCCCATCACCTGGCACATCGTCTTGGTCGCTATTGGCGTGCTGATTGTCTATATCACACACAATGTGGCCTGCGGATGGTTTAAAATCATCGCCTACATCGGCATTCCGCTCTCCATTTTCCTGTTGCTGTTCGTCCTGCTCAAGGGGGTTAGCGTGGGCGATGCCTCGCGCTGGATCTCCATCTTCGGGGTCACCTTCCAGCCCTCGGAGTTGGCCAAACTCTCGGTGGTGGTGACCGTGGCCTCCATTCTGGCCACCGGACAAAACGAGGCGGGTGCCTCGCCCAACGCCTTCACATACTGTATGATCGTCACCGGCGTGGTGTGTGGCCTGATTGTCACCGAAAACCTCTCGACGGCGGCCTTGCTCTTCGGCGTGGTCTTCCTGATGATGATTATCGGGCGGGTGGAAGCCAAGAAGCTGCTGCTCACCCTGCTGACGCTTGGCGTGTTGGGCGGCTTGGGCGTGCTCTACAAAAGCATTGAGGGCAAAATAGAGCAGCAGAAGGAGGAGACCGCCGCCGCAGCGTCGACGGACGACAACAAAATCTTCCACCGCGACGAGACGTGGGCCTCGCGCATCGAGCATTTCCTCACGCCCGAAACCAGTGTGCCGGTGAGCCAGTATAAGGTCACCGACAAAAACGCGCAGGTGGCGCACGCCCGCATTGCCGTGGCCACCAGCCACCTGCTGGGCAAGGGGCCGGGCAACTCGGTGCAGCGCGACTTCCTGAGTCTGGCCTTCTCCGACTTCATCTCCGCCATCATCATCGAAGAGTTTGGCCTCCTCCCGGCCGCTTTCGTGCTGCTACTCTACCTGATTTTGTTGTTGCGCGTGGGGCGCATCGCCCGCAAGTGCGACCGAACCTTCCCGGCCTTCTTGGTCATCGGACTGGCGCTGATGTTGGTTACGCAGGCGCTCTTTAACATGGCCGTAGCCGTGGGTTTGGCGCCGGTGACCGGCCAGACGTTGCCGCTCATCAGCAAGGGGGGCACCTCCATCTGGATCAACTGCATCTACATCGGCATTATCCTGAGCGTGAGCCGCTACACGGCCAAGCTCGACGAAGAGCGCGCCGCGCTCGAAGCCCAGCGCTTGCACGACGCCCGGATTCCGCTCGAGATCACCACCGGCGGCGAGGAATTCAGCGATGCGCAGACGGCCGACGAACCCACCTCCGAGCTGCTCAACAACGATGAATCCTTCAACTAATCCTCCGCTTCCCCTTCCCCTTTGAATAAGGCCTTGTCGGAGTGCTCCGGCAAGGCCTTATTTTTGAATATTGCTGTCCGATAAAACCTGATTAGCATCAAAGAATCATTGCCAGACTATTCCTATTCAGCTTTTGCACTGTCCTTTTTGCTTTCCAAGCCCCCTTAATCAAAAAGCATGGGCTGAA
>JAISHB010000106.1 GCA_031262785.1 Prevotellaceae bacterium | reverse complement strand
ACGGACATTTCTCGCGCAATTCGTCGAGGATGTCTAAGAAGCGTCCAAAGGCTTCCATTTGTTCTTTTCGAGTATGTAACATAGCTGTAATAGGCGTTTCTTTTTACGCCGCACAAAGGTAGAAAACATATTTTGTATCCGAATGGTGGCGAAGTAATAAAAACGGTTCTATATAGATTTAATCTAAATAGCTAATTAAATAAGCGTCGGAGGAGAAATGGACGTAAAGCGCCTTTCCAACCGAATAGTCGAAACGGTTTCTTCTTTCGTTGAAAGGAAGTTGAAACGAGCATTGCAAAGCTATATCATGCTGTTATTCAAGAGATTACAAAAAAGCAAATCAATTTATGTGGATGGATTTAATTCCTTTTTTATAAGTAGTTGAAACTAAATAGTTTATTTGTTCCATGCAGAAAAGCAAGCCCGCAAGCATTTGTTTATCCAAAATAAGATTAGCAAATTTGCAAACGAAGAAGAAGAATCATATCCTCTAAATGAACGCAATAAGTGCCCGTATGAATGAACAGGAACATGTCCGGTTATGGAATCATTGCCTCGATATTATTAAAGATAATGTTGCCGACCAGACGTACAAAACATGGTTTCTACCCATTATACCGCTGAAGTATGAAGACCACACGTTGATGGTCCAAGTGCCCAGTCACTTCTTTCGGGAATTCTTGGAAGACAAGTTCGTGGAATTGCTGCGAACCACGCTCTACCGAGTAATTGGCGAAGGTACGAAGTTGGTGTATAATGTGGTGGTTGATGAGAGTTCGCATGCGACAGTCAATCTCGAATCTACCAAACGCTCCATTTTCACGCCGCAGTCGAAAAAAACGCAAAGCAAGGAGATCCCTCACATTCCCACGAAAGAATTAGATCCGCACCTCAATCCTGATTACAACTTCGATACGTTCATCGAAGGGTATAGCAATAAGCTGTCACGTAGCGTGGCACTCTCTATTGCTGAAAATCCGGCGAAGACCATCTTCAATCCGGTTTTCTTCTACGGTGCGTCGGGAGTTGGAAAAACCCATTTGGTGAATGCCATCGGTACTAAAATTAAGCAACTCTATCCCGAAAAGCGGGTACTGTATGTGTCGGCGCACCTGTTTCAGGTGCAATACACCGACTCGGTACGAAACAACACCACGAACGACTTCATTAATTTCTATCAGTCGATTGATGTGTTGATTATCGATGACATCCAGGAATTTGCCGGTGTTACCAAAACGCAAAACACCTTTTTTCACATCTTCAATCACCTGCATCAGAACGGCAAGCAGTTGGTGCTTACCTCCGACCGTACCCCCATCTTGTTACAAGGTATGGAAGAGCGTCTCATCACCCGTTTTAAATGGGGAATGGTTGCTGAATTGGAAAAGCCCACCGTGGAGCTGCGCAGAAGCATTTTGTGCAGCAAGATTGAACGCGACGGGCTGCAATTTCCGTCTGAGGTAATCGACTACATTGCCGAGAATGCGGGCGAGAGTGTGCGCGACCTCGAAGGTATCATCATCTCCATTATGGCACATGCCACTATTTATAATAAGGAGATTGATCTGAGCTTGGCTGAGCGCATTGTGCGCAAAGTAGCCAAGAACGAGCGCAAGGTGATTACTATTGACGACATTGTGAATACCGTGTGCAAACACTTTTCGCTGGAGGTTTCAGCCATTCACACCACATCGCGCAAACGCGATGTGGTGCAAGCACGTCAGATAGCCATGTATCTGGCCAAGTCGAACACCGATTGCTCCACCTCCAAAATTGGTTCTTTGATTGGTAATAAGGATCATGCCACGGTGCTACACGCCTGCAAAACCGTGAAGGAGTTGCGGGAGGTAGACAAAGGGTTCTGTGCGGAGATAGACACCATTCAAACGCAACTCAAGCAGAAGCGTTAGCCAAACGCAACTAAGAAGCACTCCCCGTTTTGCTTGAATCGAACGACGCGGATAAGTTATCGGCTTATCCGCGTCGTTCGATTTTTAGAAGCCTTGTGCTTTCAAGGCTTTCAGTAGCGCTTCCGAAAAGAATTCGTTGTCGCTTTTTTTGTAGCGCACGTCGGTGAATACTTGTGCCAACGTCTCTTTTTGATTGTCTAAGACGAATTGTTTGTTTTCCGCCAGAGACTCTTTGTAGGCATAGAGGCGGTTGATATCTTCAGCGGTGTAGTTGTGATACGTTTCCTGATGCACGATGGCTTCCAGCGGTAGTCGATCGGGTTGTTCAGGCTGCTCGTCGGGATAACCCACCGTGATGGTGGTAATGGGAAAGACCAGCGCGGGCAGTTGCAACACATCGATAATCGGCTGTGGATTGTAGGTGGTGGTGCCTAAGTAGCAAATACCCAGTCCGGCCTCTTCGGCAGCCACGCAAAAGGTTTGGGCGGCCAGTAGCGTGTCGATGGCGCCGGTAACAAACCACTGCAGGTTGTTGTAGCCGGGTACGGCTTTCCGCAATTCACACCATCGGCTAAACCGGTGCAGGTCGATGCAAAAGGTGAGCACCACGGGTGCCTGTTGTACCATTGGCTGATTGAAGTGCGGAGGCATCAGGGCTGCTTTTCGGATGGCATCGCGGGTTATCACCACGCTGTATGTTTGCATGTTACCGACGGTAGATGTCCGGCAGGCCGATTCCAGCAAATCGTTCAGAATTTCCGGTGCAATGTCATCCAGCCGATAGCGGCGAATGGTTCTTCGGGTCTTTAATGTATTCATATGCTTTCTGTTTTATCGGCAAATATAAGAAAAGGAAAGAAACTGGTCAAAAAAGTGGGCAACAATCTGTTGGTTACTTAGCTTTGGTGATCTATAAAATAGATTTGCTGTTCCGACTAATTATCCTTTTTGGAAACTTCTTGAGATATTCGGAATTCGTAATATACTGATAAATAACTAATTAGTGACTTAAAATAGAAAACTTTAGTTCTATCCATAAATAATTTAGTTTTTGTTTTGAGGAAATGGAAAACATTTATAGCTTTGCAGAATATTTATGAGAAGCAAGTGATTCTTTTCTTCGACATTACATCCTTTTAATACTTACAGAACATTGTGAAACCAAAAATTTACTCCTACGAAGAGGCCTACGAAGCATCGTTACGATACTTCCAAGGCGACGAACTGGCAGCCCGTGTCTGGGTCAACAAGTATGCCGTAAAAGACTCCTTCGGGAGCATCTACGAACAGTCACCCGAAGATATGCATTGGCGTATTGCTAATGAGGTAGCCCGGATTGAGGCAAAATATGCCAATCCGCTCAGTGCCCAAGCGCTCTTTGATTTGCTCGACCACTTTAAGTACATTGTGCCGCAAGGCAGCCCGATGACTGGTATCGGGAATAATTATCAGGTAGCCTCTCTCTCCAATTGCTTTGTCATTGGAGTGGACGGGAAAGCTGATTCCTACGGAGCTATCTTTAAGGTGGACGAGGAGCAAGTGCAACTGATGAAACGTCGCGGTGGCGTAGGTCACGACCTTTCACATATTCGCCCCAAAGGATCGCCCGTGAAGAATTCGGCACTCACATCCACCGGTTTAGTCCCCTTCATGGAACGCTACTCCAATTCCACCCGCGAAGTGGCACAAGACGGTCGTCGCGGGGCATTGATGTTGAGCGTATCGATTCGTCATCCCGACTCGGAATCGTTCATTGATGCCAAGATGACCGAAGGAAAAGTGACCGGTGCCAACGTCTCGGTGAAGCTCGACGATGCTTTCATGCAGGCGGTGGTCGATGGCGCGCCCTACACGCAGCAATATCCGGTGGAGGGCGGCAATCCCATGATGGAAAAGAAGATAGACGCTTCCAAACTATGGAAGAAAATTGTGCACAATGCCTGGAAGTCGGCCGAACCCGGCGTGTTGTTCTGGGACACCATCTTGAAAGAATCGGTACCCGACTGTTATGCTGATCTGGGCTATCATACCGTATCGACCAATCCTTGCGGAGAGATTCCCCTTTGCCCTTACGACTCGTGCCGACTGCTGGCTATCAACCTCTACTCGTATGTGGTGAATCCGTTTAAGGCCGATGCCCGCTTCGACTTTGAACTGTTCGGCAAGCACGTAGCGCTGGCCCAACGAATCATGGACGACATCATCGATCTTGAACTCGAAAAAATCGAACGTATCCTCGAGAAGATCGACAAAGACCCCGAAGACGAAGAGGTGAAGCATACCGAACGTCAGCTCTGGCAAAAAATCTACAAGAAGAGCGGGCAGGGACGCCGCACCGGCGTAGGCATCACCGCCGAAGGGGACATGCTGGCCGCACTGAATCTGCGTTACGGCACCGAAGAGGCCACCGCCTTCTCCGAGCAGGTGCACCGGTGCGTAGCGCTGAGCGCCTACCGCTCATCCGTTCAAATAGCCAAAGAACGTGGTGCCTTCGAGATTTATAGCACAGAGAAAGAGCAAGACAATCCCTTCATCAACCGCTTGCGTGAGGCCGATCCGGAGCTGTACGAAGAGATGAAGCAGTATGGACGGCGAAACATTGCCTGCCTGACCATCGCCCCCACCGGAACCACCAGCCTAATGACGCAAACCACCTCGGGCATCGAGCCCGTCTACCTGCCGGTGTATAAACGTCGGCGGAAGGTCAATCCCAACGACACAAATGTGCGCATCGACTTTGTCGATGAAACCGGCGACGCCTTCGAAGAGTATATCGTCTTCCACCCCAAATTTGTGACGTGGATGGAGGCACAAGGATTCAATCCCGCCAAGCGCTACACCCAAGAAGAGATCGACGCCATGGTGGCGCAGTCGCCCTACCACAAGGCCACAGCCAACGATGTTGACTGGTTGATGAAGGTGCGCATGCAAGGGCGTATTCAAAAGTGGGTCGACCACTCCATCAGCGTAACCATCAATCTGCCCTCCGACGTGGATGAAGAGTTGGTGAACCGACTCTACATCGAAGCATGGCGCTCGGGCTGCAAAGGATGCACGGTCTATCGCGACGGATCGCGCTCGGGCATTCTGGTGGCTGCCAAAAACAACGAAAAAGAGGAGCTACCTCCCTGCAAACCCCCCACGGTGGTCGAAACCCGTCCGCGCGTGCTCGAGGCCGACATTGTTCGCTTCCAGAACAACAAAGAGAAGTGGGTAGCCTTTGTGGGATTGCTCGACGGACATCCCTATGAAATTTTCACCGGTGTGCTTGACGACGAAGAGGGTATCTTTTTGCCCAAGAGCCTGAACAACGGACAGATTATCAAGAACGTCGACGAGCACGGCAACAAGCGTTACGACTTTCAGTACCAGAACAAGCGCGGCTACAAGACCATCATCGAGGGACTTTCCGAAAAGTTCAACAAAGAGTATTGGAATTACGCCAAACTTATCTCCGGCGTGCTCCGCTACCGCATGCCCATCGAACAGGTTCTGAAGCTGGTCAGCTCCTTGCAGCTCGACAGCGAGAGCATCAACACCTGGAAGAACGGCGTGGAGCGGGCACTGAAGAAATATGTTATGGATGGTACCGAAGCCAAAGGAAAAACGTGTCCCACCTGCGGTAGTGCAACCGTAGTCTACCAAGAAGGGTGCCTGATTTGTAAGACTTGCGGCACCTCGCGTTGCGGTTAGGTAGGAAACAGCTAATAAAGGGTGATTTCTTCGGTATCGGCGGTCACCACTTCGTTATTATCCGTCTCAAACTCCACCCGGAAACGATAGTTGCCTGCTGCGGGTGCCTTAGTCAGCTGCAGCAGGTAACGGGTGCCGTTGATGGTGTCGATGGGCGTGGCAAGTCCATTGCGCGAGGAGCCTTCGGTGTAGAAAAACCGCGTGATATTGCTTCCCGCGGGGTGGTCGGCATCAAAATCGGAGGCGGCCACGATGCGCACGGCGGTGATGGGGTGGAGTAGGGTGTAGAAATCATACCGGTGATTGTCGGTGAGTACCAGCGGAGTGATGCCCAAGGTATAAAACTCTTTGGGGCAGCGCCCGTCGGTCACTGGTATCAGCCCTTCCCGCTCGCGGTTGTAGGAAGTGAGTTGCAATCCGGTCAACACTGTTTCCATGGATTGCGGTTCGGGTTCCTGATAGGGACAGCTGGTTGCCGTTGTCATCAGATAGAGCAAGCAGCAAACGGCTGCGCTTTTGAGTGTAAGATGTTTCATAAGATATGTCGATTAGTTTGATTTAGCGTTTCAGTCTGAGACTTAGTCCGAACTTTAGCATCAGATAGTTGTTCGGGGTGAGTCGAAAAGTTTCCTCGTCGGTTTGCCCGTTATAGACGCTGCGTGTAAGATACCATCCGTCGATGTTGAATGGATGCATGAGGTAGCTGATGTCGAAATAGATAACCCCTCGTGTGCGCAGGCTGATGCCCGGATTGAGTGCAAATCCGCTTCGATTGTATAAGTGAAACTCGAAGGTGCGGGTGTCGTTCTGTCCAACTACCTTGTAATGATCGCTCTGGGGCAGGGAACCAAAGGTCGACCATCCGATGTTGACAAACGGCATCAGTGCCCATCTTTTAATGGGCATCCGGTAGACAACTCCAGCCAGCAAAGAGGTGGTGATATCCATCATGCTGTTCACGGTGATGCGCCCGTCGTGTTGTTCTACAGAAGAAATACCGGCGTAATTGGCAGTAAAACTGCCGTTTGCTTCCACTTGCACACCCAGACGCTCCCGGAAGAAATATCTTTCGCGTACCGTGAACATGCTTAGGAACTTTCCTTGGCGTGTATAGATCTCGTGGTTGATTTGTCGGGTCGGGGAGATATCGAAGATATAGCCCATGGACAGATCCAAGAACCACTGATGTTTCCGCATCTCGTTATAATTAGGACGCAGTTTGCCAGTCTGATCGGTTTGCCCGTGCATCTGCAGCACCACCAGCAGCACTGTTCCAAGTAGCATGAAAGTGTATTTCAAGGCGTATCTCATTTGAAAAGATCATTCGTTTGCTTTAGTGTCCCAGTCGGGTGCTCAGTCCGATCTTCACCACCAGATAGTTATTGGGGGTCACTCGGAATGAGTTGCGCTTGGCCTCGCCGTTGTAGATGTTGCGTAGGTAGTAGGAGCCGCTAATCTTGGCCGGATGCCACAAGTAACTCACGTCGAGGTAGAAAGCGACCCGCTTCTTGGGGTTCTCGAACAAGGTGATGCCCGGATTGAGCGCAAATCCACTCCTGCCGTAGTAATCGAACGTGAACGTGTAGACATCGTTTGAGCCGATGGCTTTAAAGGTGTCGGTATCGGAGAGGGTGCGAAAGGTGGAGAGTCCGACGTTGACGAAAGGCATCAGCGTCCACTTCTTCACGGGCATCCGGTAGACGAGGCCTACCACGTAGGAACCGGTGTTTTCCGTAGCTCCATCGATGAGGCTTCCGTAGCTCTTCTCGTAAAGTCTGGAGGTGTACCACCCTTCGTGGTCGTAGAGGTTGGGGCTTAATTCGACTTGGAGACCCCATGCTTCTTGAAAGAAGTAGCGCCCGCGGACGGTGAGCATCGGATAGCCCATGCTTTGCCCTACATACAAGCCGTCGGCAATGCGTCGGGTGGAGGAGATGTCGAAGTTTGAGCCGAATGCAAAATCCAGAAACCACTGTTTCTCTTTCGCTTCGTAGCGCTTGGCGTACCGATTGAGATAGACCCCGTTTACCGGATAGGGCTGCGCGCACAGTTGCGTCGTCATGACCCATGCGGCGGCCAGTAGCATCAATGAATGTTTCATGGTGTCGGCGGGTGGGGATTAGTAAAAGGTTAGCGGCTCGGTGTCGGCGCTCATTACGCTGCCGTCTTCCAGTTCGAACTCTACGCGGAATTGATAGTGGCCGGGCGCGGGGTAGGTCATCAAGACCATGCGGAACTCTTGGCCGGACAAGGTGTGGAACGCTTGAGGCAGCCCGGTGGTCGGGGTTCTCCATTGGTAGAAGAGTTCGCTCACCTGGCTTCCGGCGGGATAGCGTGCATCGAAATCGGTAAGCGTGAGTATGCGGGTGGCCACTACGGCCACCTTCAACACATAAGCTCCGTAGCTTCCGCCGTCGGTGGTCATCAGCGGTTGAACCTTCAAGAGGTAGGCTTCTTTCGGACATCGCCCGTCGGTGATGACGACCGGCTCGACGCCGGCATTGTTGTACGAGACTACCTGAATCTTTTCCAGGGCGGTGAGTACTTCGTTTGCCCAGGGGGTGTCCTCGTCTTTGCTGCACGAAGCAAGTAGGGGTAACAAGCTGCAGAGCGCTATTCCGAGTGCTTTCTTGTTCATACTGTTGGGGTCTAAAATGGTGGGGTGAATAAATAAGTAAAGTTACTGATGCTCTGATACAAAATAGTAGAAAGTTGGGAATACTGCATTTGGTTTCAAAATCTTTTCGATATATTTGCCGCCGGTAAAGGTTATACCCATGTCTTCATGGGTGACCTTTCTGTTCTAGAGGAAAGTATTCAGTCGATAAGATGAGAATTTTGCGATTGACAACAACTCTTAAACTCAACTTGGAGAGAGTAGCGTGCGTTGCCCGTGTCGGGTAGCGCACGTTTTGTTTATCCCCTTGCGGAGGCGGGAAGGGTTCGTTCCGATTCCGGTAGGGGAGATATGAAGACGGGAAGGGTTCGTTCCACCTCCGGTGATGGTTTTGCCGGGACGGGAAGGGCCCGTTCCGCTTCCGGTGATGGTTTTGTTGAGGCGGGAAGGGGCCGTTCCGCTTCCGGTGATGGTTTTGCAGGGACGGGAAGGGGCAATTCCGCTTCCGGTGGAGGTTTTGCAGGGACGGGAAGGAGCAATTCCGCTTCCGGTGGAGGTTATGTCGAGACGGGAAAGAGCCGCTCCGGTTGGATTGGCTTACGGGAGTGCGTGCAAGAGGTGCAGCGTGATTAGAATTGTCAACCAAAGTGTACAGGAAAAGTCCTTTCTGAGGGGATTGGAGGCGTCTGATTGTTAAGCATCTATAAATTCTATCCGATTGGAGCGCGTTTTTGACGGCGATGTGTACTTTTGCAGCCGTTCCGGTTCTTGGGGGGGTCCCACCGGTACGACACGAACAAGTTTAACTTAAAAATGATTAGTAAATATGCAAACAGTGATTTCTTTCTTCACCACCGGGCTGAACAATGGGGTACACTTTCTCTACAACAGCGAAACGGCCAAACGAGCCGAAGCCACCCAGGTTATCATGCGAAAAATGAGTGCTCAGGTGAATGCCCTCAAAGAGGCCGTGCGTCGGGAAGACGAGGCTTTTAAGCTCTCTACCAAGAGTTTGTATACCGATCGGATTAGAGCGGCCGACCGCGTGCGTGTTACGTTGTTCTCCTCTATCCATAAGGTGGTGAACAGCTATCTGAAGGTGCCCAGTGCGGAGGCTCCCGCCCTGGAACTGAGTGAAGTGATTAAGAGTTATGCCATCAAGTTGAAGGGACAGCTGGACACCAAGTCGAGCGAGTTCGACAACCTTGTCCGCGATTTTTTAACGGTATATGCCAGCCAGGTAAAAGCCCTGGGGCTGACCGACTTGGTGGGTAATTTGGATAAGGCCAACCAAGAGGTGATGAGCTTGATGGCTGCTCGTGATGAAGAGAAAAAGACGCATCTGAACGGTGCACTGGCTGCCGCTCGCAAGGCTACCGACGCAGCCTACCACGAGTTTATCGAAACGCTCAATGCGCATGTGCGGCTCGAAGGGGATACCGTCTATCTTGATTTTATCAATTACCTGAATTCCGTGATTCGGCGCTACCAGCGTCAGCTGCTCCACCAGAAGGGGAAATATCCTTCGGCCGGAGACGTTGGGGCCGGGGACGGCGGATCGGGTAACGGAAACGGTGACGACGAGGACGTTCCGCAAGGATAACCTTGCGGCCGTCTTCACAGAACCCTCCAACAGACAAAAGGGGACTTGGATGAGGCAGGTAGTGCCTTCTTATCCAAGTCCCCTTTCGTCTGTTGTGGTGCGGACGGGGCGCCGGCGGGGGACGCCGGCTCAGGATTGTTCCATGGTCAGGTCGAACCAGAAGGTGCTTCCCTTGTCGGGCGTGGAGGTGACGCCCATCTTGCCGCCCAGGTGGTCGATGATGCTGCGGCAGAGGGAGAGTCCCAGGCCGGTGCCTTGTACGAAGGTGTTTGCCTTGTAGAAGCGATGGTAGATCTGGTCGATTTGCTCGCTGCTCATTCCGCAGCCGGTGTCGATGACGCTGAAGTGGGCGATATGGGCTTCGCGCTTGAAGCGCAGGGTGATGCTGCCGTGTTCGGTGAACTTGATGGCGTTGGAGACGAGGTTCATCAGGAGCTTTTCGAGGTAGTTGCGGTCGGTGACGATGGTGCGCTCTTCGGGGGTGTCTGGAACCAGGATGACGACTTTAAGCTCGTGCCCGTAGACGTTGTTGCCGATGTAGGTTTTCATGTCGTTGAACAGGAGTTCGACGTCGACGGGCTTGTAGTCGAAGCGGACATTGCCGGCGTCGAGTTCGGACAAGTCGAGAATCTTGTCGATCAGCTCGCGCAGCAGCTGCACATTCTTTAGAATGATGGGCTTGAACTCGGCCTTGCTCTCTTCGTCGTCCATCATGGAGAGGATGTCGCTGAAGCCGACAATGGAATTCAGGGGCGTGCGCACTTCGTGGCTGATGTTTTCGAGGAACTGCTGGGTCTCGATGTTGGATTGTTCGGCCTTGCGGTTGGCCTCTTCGAGTGCTTTTTCGTTTTGTTTCTGCCGGTCGATGTTCAGGCTTAGCTCGATGATGCGGTTGGACGAGGGGATGTAATAGATGTAGTGACGCACCCATACCGGCTCGTTCCGGTTGGTCAGCACGCGTATCTCGGCGGCAAATTGTTCCGGCGGAATGCTCCCCGAACGTATCGCGTGCTGGTATTTGATCAGGGCGATGCGGTCTTCTTCGACGACGTGGTCGTAGGTGGGGAAGGTGCCCGAGACGAACTGTTCGTTGAGGGTTTTTTCCCACGAGGCGGTGGCCATGCCTGTGGCGGAGGCGGCATCGTAGTAGACGACACCGATATTGGAGGAGTCGGAGGCGAAACGGAAGAGCCTCTCGAAGCGTTCTTTGGCGTTTCGTTCGCGTACCACGGGGGTGGTGTTGACGGCGATGGCGATGTAGCTGGCTACCCGATAGGATTCTTCGTTGAGCGGGGTGACGATGACTTGATAGGTTTCGGTTTCGCCCCGGTCGATTTGACGTTTACCCAACACGACTTCACAGGAGACGCTCCGGCGTTTGCGGATGAGTGCCCGTTGGCGATCGGACCAGTAGGGGGCGGCGAACAGGTTGGGATGGAACAGTTGTTCGACCTCGTTGTTGCGCTCGGGGGCTTCGGCCACGAACATGCGCTTGATCTGTTGTCCCGAGGCGTCGTAGAGGACGAAGTCGATGTGGCTGCTGTCGTAAATGATCTGTAGTTTGTCGTACAACTCGCGGTAGCGTGCCGAATCGGCGTGTAGTTGATGGTTGTAGCGACGGTAGCGGCGCAGGATGATCCAATAGGCCAGCAGAGTCAGCCCGATGGCCAGCGTCAGGTAGCTCTTGGTGTGGTCGCGCTGGAAGAAGCCCGGGAGGGGGTGCTGGTAGGTGACCCCGGGGAGGCTGTTGGCGCGTGCCTGGAGGCCGAAGCGATCGAGGGCGGCTTGGTTGAGCACGATTTGGGTGTTGCGGATGGTGTCGAAGGGTATGGTGTTCATCTCTTCGCCCCGTACGGCGTGCTCGAGCAGGGCGATGGTCTTGGATACTTCCTGGCTGATGTCGGCATAGCAGCCGCCTACCCAGTAGTTGTTGCCGGTCAGGTTGCGGCGGGTGAGGCTGAAAAGGGGGACTTGGAGGACGTGGGTCAGCAGAGAGTCAATCTGTGTTTCGGAACGACGGCTGTGGTAGGCATTCATGTTCCAGCCGTGCGCCAGGACGGCTCGGCCCTGCACCGGACGGAGCAGGATGTCGTAGATGGAGTCCATGTTCTGGCGGGTGTGGGTCATCTCGGTGTAACGGACGTCGGGCATCACGCCGGGGAGTAGCTCTTTGACGGCGCGGCGGCTTTGGTAGCTGCTGTAGCTGTCGTTGCCCAACCAGATGAGTTCGTGCAGGTCGGGAAGGAGGTGATGGATCAGGCGGAGGGTCTGTTCGATGGAGCAGTCGTAGATAAGGCCGGAGTAGTCGTAGGTGCCTTCGACGACAGTGGGGTCGCCGGCTTGCGTGATGGCACGGAATCCGTCGGCGGGGTAGTAGGGGTAGCGCGAATAGCCCTGCTCGGGATACCACCAGGCTATGGAGTCGCGCACCATGGACAAAACGGTGGGGATGGAGGTCCACCGGCCGCGGGTACGGTAGTAGGTGGCGTAGTGGGCAAACCCTTCCTCGCCGATGAAGAGCAAGGCGTCGGGGATATCGTCTTGGACAAAGAGGGTGGTCTGTGCCACTTTGGTGGGATCGATGGACTCGTTGGTGTGTATGGCGTAATTCCACAAGAGGGAGCGCAGGGTGAGGGCGGCTGAACCCGAAGTGACGGCGGTTTCGGTCTTCAGGTAGCCGGTTGACACTCTCCAGGAGGGGTGAAGCTGTTGGAGGCGGAGGAGCAGGCTGTCGGTTAGCTCGCGGCTCCACTCCATCTGTCTGCTGTAGGAGTTAATGATCAACACACGCTTGGATTGGAGGCTGTCGGATGCCTGCAGGGGGCGGGAATATATATAGGCCGGCAGCATCAGCAGGCAGACGAGGGATAGATGAAGTTTTCTCATTCCGATTGAACCTCCTTGTTCGATGATTGGTGGGATGCGTTGATGAATTGGCGTACCAGGCCGAGCAAGGTGTCGTTGCTTTTGGCGATTTGGATGTTTAGCTCGGCGCGAAGCTCCATGTCGTCGGTGTTGACAAGGTCGCGGGTCAGCTCGGCGATTTGGTTGAGCGGGGTGCGTATCTCGTTGCGCATGTTGGCGATGAAAGCGTTCTTGAGTTGCTCGCTTCGGCGTGCCTTGATGAGCAGCTCTTCGAGCTGTTGCTCGCGTTTGACTTGCGCATCCATGTCGACGACCATCTCGGCTACTACTACGCGCCCTTGTTCGGGTATAAATTCCATGGGTTGGATGAAGAAGCGGACGTAACGGGACTCGCCGCGAGGCATGTTGACTTGCAGGTTGCGCAGGAACGATTGCGAGGTTCCGTACCGTACTTTGCGGAGGTAATCGTGCAGCAATCGGGCGTCGCTTTCACTGAGCCGTTCGTGCTCGGAGAAGGGCGCATTGTTCGTGCGGTCGATGCCGGTGAGTTGATACCACGCCGCTGTGGCAAAGCCGTCGGTGTCCATCAGATTATAGAGCGCCACGCCAATCGCCGAGCGATTCATGGCAAAACTGAAGACGTTGTAGATGGTTTCTTTCTCTCTTTTCTCTTTTTCGATGTTGGTGTGATCGATCAGGGTGACTAAGGTGTGCATTTGACCGCTCGCGGCATCGGAAAATTTGCTCAGCAGGAGGTAGTAGAAGTGTCCCCGCCACGAAAGGATGCGATTTTCTTGTCCGCTGTCTAACAGCAGGGCGCGCAAGGACTCTTCGGGGGTTTTGGCTATCTCCGGATTGTTGGTTGAGAGCATCTTGCCCTCGGAGTTGAAGGTGATGAGTGAGACTGGCATGTTCTCGTACACGGCCAGGTATTCGTCGTAGAGTGATTTGTACCGGCTGAGTAATCTGCGCAGCTGCGCCCGATAGCGCGAGATGTGCAGCCAGCGCAACGAGATGAACACACACAGCACGACCAGCAAGGTGGTCAGAAAGAGTGCCCGCGCATGCCGAACGGCAAAGGGTGGGGGGATGTTGCGGTCGACGCGTCGGCTCAAGGAGGCTTGGCCGGGCACGGAGAGGTCGGCGCGAAGCATCGCCGTGCCGTTGAGGTAGTAGGCGGTGTCTCCGGCGGCGATTAGGCGGGGTAATCGAAGCGTGTCGCCGTCGAGGAAACGGATGACTTCCTGCGCCGTGCGCACAGTGTAGCCGGCGATGGAGGAGAAATAGCCCCCGTGGGGCATGGAGGCTCTGAAGCGCATGTCGCGCAGGCTGATGACCGGCGCATTGGGCGTGACCTCGGGGAGTTTGCCGTTGGTCAGCACCACGCTGTGGTAGGGCAGATGGGCGAGCACCTTGGCGATGGAGTCGGCCTTGTCGGGCGAGTAGGATAGCTCGGTGAAGGTGTGCATGTGGACGTTGTCGCGCTGCATGGCGGCCAGGAGATTGCGCTTTTTTACGGCATCGGCGTAGGTGGTGCTGGAAAGGTAATAGATGTGGGAGAGCTTCGGATCGAAGGTGTGGGCTAAGTGAAGCGCTTGGGCGCTATGGTCGGTTTCGAGGACGGCACTGAGCTTCATTCCGTTGGTGGAGTTCTTTAAGGGAATGTAGGCGCTGTCGGCAGGAAGGCGGTTCTTGAAGAAGTCGGCGTAGTCGCGCAACACTTCGTCGTGAACGCCGCAGAGTACTATGGGAATCTTGTCCCAGGTGCCCCGAAGGAACATGGAACGGTAGATCATCCACGCCTCGTCGCCTATCAACACCAATACGTCGGGCAATGCGTGAGACGGGGAGAGGCGCCCGTAAGAGAAGGCACCCTGCATGGCAAAGCGGTCGGCCAGATACGAGGTGTGTCCGGTTAGACCGGCATAAGTTATGGTACTCTTTACATGGGGGCGACGCAACTCGAGCTGATAACCGATTCCTTTGGCGATACTTGTGCTCCACTCGTTATCGTAATTGTAGGAATTGAGAATCATCACGAACTCACCTTCGTCACTCGGGGGCAACGGTTGTTGCGCCGGAGCGGAAAGGGGTAGCAGAAGAAAACCCGTGCAAAGAATGATCCAATAAGTTGTACAATTCATAACTTAACTTTCTTATTGGCAACAAATATAGAATGAATTCTTGGAAAAAGCTCACAGCGTATGCCTTTATTTGGATGAATGTGGCAACATTCCTCGAGGAAGGGAACCTTATTGCCCCGGCAAGAGGACAAACTGGGCGAGTTTTCCAATCTTTATCAATAGCTTATAATTATTAATAAAAAGTTTCTCTCCACGATGGATTGATTGTACATTTGCGGCAACTTTTTTATTCCCACAACGGACATGATTAGAATAGCTGTAAAGTTTCTCCCTACATTTTGTTTGGTAGTCTGCCTGCTCACCGCTTGCAGTCGCGATTATGTAATTAAAGGAAGCTCGAACATTACCAGCCTCGACGGTCAAACGCTCTACTTAAAGACCATCCAACATCAACAATGGGTTACGGTAGACTCGGCCGAGGTGATTCACGGTCTCTTTACCATGCGCGGCACGCCCGATTCGGTGAAGATGGTTACCTTGTGCACCCAAACGGAACATATCATGCCGCTGGTACTTGAACCGGGCACCATCACGGTGAACATCAACAACATGCAACTCACCGCCGCCGGTACCGTCCTGAACGATGCCCTGTACGCTTTCATCGACCGGCGTAATGCCATCGAAGTGCTCATCGAAGAGGTGGAAAAAAGAGAGGCGCGCATGATGTTGGAGGGTGCCGTCTATGACGAGATTCATCATCAGCTCCAGCGGGAAAACGATTCGCTCGTCACGGTCATGAACAGCTATGTGAAGACCTTTATCTCCGAAAACTACGGGAATGTGCTCGGCCCGGGCATCTTCATGATGATCTGCAGCACGCAAGATCGTCCCTTCATGACTCCGCAGCTGGAAGAAATCATCCAAACGGCACCCCTGTCGTTCAAAAACAATCCGCTGGTACGCACTTGGCTTGATCAGGCCAAGGAAAACAGAAAAAAACTCGAAGAGTATCAACGGCTGCAGCAAAACATCCGCGAGCAACCGCGCTAATGCGTGGTCAGGCTACTTCCTGATCGGCATTCTTGACCATGCCTCTGCGATGCTCGGGAAGTCCTTCTTCCACTTGCCGATAGGCTTCGTTCATCAAGGCTTTGATATCCGTCATGCCTTCCCCTTGGGGGGCAATCGGTTCATGAATGGTTAATGTCAACCGATGCCAATGAATCCACTTTCCGGTGCGAGGTAAAACATCGAACGAGCCGTTGATGGTCACCGGAACCACTTGCAACCGGAGTTCGTCGGCCAATTGAAACGCTCCCTTCTTAAAATAACCCATGTGACCGGTAAAGGTACGCGCTCCTTCGGGAAATACCACCAACGACACTCCGTGGGTGAGCGAGGCTTTGGCCTGCTCGATGGTTTCCAACACCTTTTTCGGACCCGATCGGTCTACAAAGATGTGTCCGGCGCTCTCGCACGCCTTTCCCACAAAAGGAATCTTGCGCAGGCTCTTCTTCATCATCCATTTGAAGTTTCGCCCCAGAAATCCGTATATCAGGAAGATATCAAAGGCTCCCTGATGGTTGGATACAAATATGTAGGAGGTATGTTTCTGTACATGCTCGCCTCCCCGTACCCGAACGGGCAGCAACAAGAGTACGCAAACCAGTTGCGACCAAATTTTCCCGGGATAATATCCCCACGTGTGTGCGCCTCCCACCAACGAACCGACAATCGTAACCAAGGCCGTAAGAAGTGTGAGTATCAGCAGCACCGGCAAAGCCAGACACACTTGATAGATGTTATAAAGTATCTTCATAAAAAGAAAAACGATGAATAAGACGAGCGCAAACATAGCCAAAAATCGCGACGTAGACACAACGGAATTTTAATTATCTTTGCGCCCAAAACAAGAAAGCTGCTAATATGAAGAATATCCGAAACTTTTGTATCATCGCTCACATCGACCACGGCAAGTCGACACTTGCAGACCGTTTGCTCGAGTTTACCCATACCATACAAATCACCGAAGGCCAAATGCTTGACGATATGGAACTGGAACGCGAACGGGGCATCACCATCAAGAGTCACGCCATTCAGATGGAGCATTTATATAAAGGAAACCATTATATTCTCAACCTGATCGACACCCCGGGGCATGTCGACTTTTCCTACGAGGTGTCGCGTTCCATTGCCGCCTGCGAAGGGGCCTTGCTCATCGTGGATGCCTCACAGGGAGTGCAGGCACAAACCATCTCCAATCTCTACATGGCACTCGAGCACGATCTCGAAATCATTCCCATCGTGAACAAATGCGACATGCCCAGCGCCATGCCCGAAGAGGTGGAAGATGAAATCATCGAATTGTTGGGATGCCGGCGCGAAGAGATTATTCGCGCCTCGGGAAAAACCGGCATGGGTGTGGAGGAGATTCTCTCGGCCGTCATCGAGCGCATTCCCGCCCCCAAGGGCGACGAAGAGGCGCCCTTGCAAGCGCTCATCTTCGACTCGGTGTTCAATTCGTTTCGCGGCATCATCGCCTATTTCAAGATAGTCAACGGCGTGATTCGCAAAGGCGACAAAGTGAAGTTCTTTAATACCGGAAAGGAGTACGACGCCGACGAAGTGGGCGTGCTCAGGATGGAAATGGTGCCGCGCACCGAGCTGCGCACGGGCGATGTGGGTTACATCATCTCGGGCATCAAGACCTCCAAGGAGGTGAAGGTGGGCGACACCATCACTCACATCGCCCGCCCCTGCAAAGAGGCCATCGCAGGTTTTGAAGAGGTCAAGCCGATGGTATTTGCCGGCGTCTATCCCATCGAGGCCGAAGAGTTCGAAGATTTGCGCTCCTCGCTCGAAAAACTGCAACTCAACGACGCCTCCCTCACTTTTCAGCCCGAATCGTCGCTGGCGCTCGGCTTTGGCTTCCGCTGCGGATTTCTCGGACTGCTCCACATGGAGATTGTGCAGGAACGCCTCGACCGCGAGTTTAACATCAACGTGATCACC
>JAISHB010000044.1 GCA_031262785.1 Prevotellaceae bacterium | reverse complement strand
GAAAATCGTCCGCTATAGCGGACGATTTTCGTTTAACAGCGCTTCATATACCTTGCGCCAACGTGTGGGATGCAAGTCTGCTGTTCCCTGATTCGTTAGTTCAATATAGGTTTCGGATTGATACCAGTGGTTGACAGCCTCTATCTCGTTCCATCCAAAGTCTGTCATCAGCTGTTCAACGATGTGTTGGCTCAGTTGCATCAGCTCCGCATCGGAGGTTTTGCCCGACAAGGTAAGCATCTGAAGCGATGCAGGCGTACAAAAGCAGAGTTGATGCGTGGGTTTCTTAAACTTTAGTTCCTCCAAGAACTGTTTTTTGCTGATTCTACCGGCTTGATAGAGGTAGATGCGCGAGGCTACTTGGTCGTCGGCCACGGGACCCTCTATGAGGTCGTAGTGGTGTGCCTGATGGCCCATGTTACTGCGATTGAGCAGGATGAAATCGAGCCATGCCGGGCTGTACGCATCGAAACGAAGCACGTTTAGTTTGGAATAGACGTAGGCATACTCGTTGAAATCATACTCGGTGACCACACCCTTGCCCGGTTGCTCTGCGGCTTTTCGCTCCGCCCAGATTTCGGCCTGCCGACGGATGTTGGTAACGTAGAAACCTTGCCCGAAATCCCTGCCCGGCAGGCATTGCGCAAGGTCTATCTCATCGATGGCTCTGTTACTGCCGTGATATACTTTCATGATTGAATGTTTCTATGCGTCCCCCGTTGTTATAACACACGTCGAACAGGCTGCGTACCGACCAAAAGGGGTTGTCGGTGTGGAGTGCCCACCAATGTTTGTCGATAAAGTCGATACCTCCATACTTGAGCAGGTAGAGATATGCCTTTTGCGGGTTCATTTTGTAGGCGCGGGCAAATTGCGGAATGATAAAGGTGATAAACGAAACCTTATTATGCGTTTCGGCATCGATAACAGGGGTGGTCGTACTCATTTCTTTAACTTGTTTATAATCAGCAGATGCTGCAAAGATAGAGCTTTGATGCAGAATAGCGAAACTACGGTCTATAAAATCCCCTCCCCGTCCCACTTTCCCTCCAAAACCGTACAAGGGTGTTCAAAACCGAACACCCTTGTACGTTGCCCCACCCTTCTAAATCAGCCCTTTAGGCTCGTGGCACGCTGTTGGCTTTGTGTAACACATGGATATAACCCATAAATTAAGAACAACAGTATGATTAAGCTAACAGAAATCAACAAAATCTACCGCACCAACGAGATTGAAACCGTGGCGCTGGAGAACGTAAACATCGAAGTGCAGCAGGGCGAGTTCCTCAGCATCATGGGGCCGTCGGGGTGTGGCAAGTCCACGCTGCTGAACATCATCGGATTGCTCGATGCCCCCACCAGTGGCACCATTGAAATTGCCGGCACGCGCCTCGAGGGCATGAAGGACAAGGCATTGGCCGCCTTCCGCAACCGTCGCCTGGGCTTTGTCTTCCAAAGCTTCCACCTGATCAACTCGCTCAACGTGCTGGACAACGTGGAGCTGCCGCTGCTCTACCGCAAGACGGGCGCCCGCGAGCGTCGCCGGCTGGCCGAGGAGGTATTGGCCAAGGTGGGGCTGAGCCACCGCATGCGCCACATGCCCACCCAACTCTCGGGCGGACAGTGCCAGCGCGTAGCCATCGCCCGTGCCATTGTGGGCAACCCCGACATCATCCTGGCCGACGAACCCACCGGCAACCTCGACTCGAAAATGGGCGCCGAGGTGATGGACCTGCTCCATAAACTCAACGGCGAGGAGGGGCGCACCATCGTGATGGTCACACACAACGAAGAACAGGCCAAACAAACGAGCCGTACCATTCGATTCTTCGACGGACGACAGGTGCAATAACCCTTCCCACATCGCGGATATGCAGAAAAAGTCCCCAAACAACCCTTCCCACGTCGTGGGAAACGTGAAATTGCATAGAAAGTGAATAACCGCAACGTGGGAAATGCGAATTTGCATAAAAAGTGAATAACCGCAACGTGGTAAATTCAAACTTGCATAGAAAGTGAATACTCATATCGTGGTAAATGCATAGTTGCATAGAAAGTGAATAACCGCAACGTGGGAAAGCTTGAAATTGCATAGAAAGTGAATAACCGCAACGCGGGTAGCACCCCCAACCCCCTAAAGGGGGCTTGGATAGTACTGGGAAAGCAGTAGTCACTGCAAAAGCCCCCTTTAGGGGGTTGGGGGTGAACATCCAATAACTGATAACGAAAGATGATTAAACAATATATCCAACAAGCCCTGGCCGGATTGCGACAACAACCGGTCATTAGCGGCGTGAGTATTGCCGGAACGGCCCTTGCCATCTTCCTGATTATGCTGGTGGTGATGACCGAGCAGGTGCGTACCGCTCCGTTTGCGCCCGAATCGGCGCGCGACCGCTTCCTCCATGCCCGTTATGCGAGCTTGGCCAACAAAAACTGGGGCACCGGCACCAGTAACGGCCCCATGAGCCTGCAAACGGCGCGCCGGTGGTATGCTTCCCTGCCCGATTTGGAGACGGCCACCATCTACCTGAGCGGGGTGGTGAGCATACCGGTCAATTTGCCCGGTCAACCCTCGGTGGAGGTGGATTTGCGCGAGACCGACGACCGGTTTTGGCACGTATTCGACTTCGCTTTCCTCGCCGGCAAGCCCTACGACCAGGCCACCTTCGATGCGGGCGTGCCCGTGGCCGTGCTCACAGCCAGTGTGGCGCGCCGCCTGTTCGGAACCCTCGATTGCATCGGCCAGACCTTTTTGCTGGCACACGCTCCCTACCGTGTGTGCGGCGTGGTGCGCGACGTCTCCACGCTGGCCGACACCTCGTATGCCATGATGTGGGCGCCCTTCACCGCCTCCAAGACGACGAGCATGGCGTGGAACGATAATTTGATGGGCGTCTTCAGCGTCACCCTCCTGGCCAAGAGCCGCGCCGACTTTGCGCGCATCAAACAGGACGCCAACCGGCGCATGGACGAACTCAACCAAGCACTGGAAGCACAGGGCTACGCCTACATTGGCCGCAATCGTCCCTACACACAGGAGGAACAAGTGGTCACCCACGGCGCCAACAACCAGCCCAACCTCGGGGCAGCCCGTCGGCGGCAATGGGTTGTCTTCCTGATTCTCTTGATTGTGCCCGCCATCAACCTGAGCAGCATCACCCAGAGCCGGTTGCGCCAACGCGTGGCCGAGATTGGGGTGCGCCGCGCCTTTGGCAGCACGCGCACCGAGCTGATGTTTCAACTCATCGGCGAGAGTCTGGTGACCACGCTGCTGGCCGGCCTGGCGGGCTTGCTGCTGAGCGTGGGCTTTGCCTACGTGGCCGGCCCCCTGCTGTTTGCACAGCCCTTCAGCAACGTGTTCAACCCGCCCATGGTCGATGGCGCCATCCTTTTGCACGCCTCCACCTTTTTGTGGGCCTTGCTCTTCTGTTTTTTGCTCAACTTGTTGAGCAGTGCACTGCCTGCCTGGCGGGCTTCACGCATCAGTATCGTAAACGCATTGGGAGGAAAAGTATGAATAAGAAACTTTTTACGCAGCTAAAGAACGAGTGGCGCAGCAACACGTGGCTGGCCGTCGAACTCCTGTTGGTAAGTGTGGTGATGTGGTACGTCACCGACTACCTCTATGCCGTGACAGCCACCCGTCTGGAGCCGTTGGGCTTCGACATCAGCCATTGTTACCGCATCGGGATGGGCGAACTAACCGACAAAAGTCCCGATTTCATTGCAGGACGCACCGCCGAGGAAACCGAGGCCGATGTGCTCGAATTCCTGGCACGCCTGCAGCGTCGCCCCGAGGTGGAAGCCGCCAGCTTGTCGCAGGCCTCCCATCCCTACAACTACAGCAACTCCACCGACCCGCTCCGCTGCGATACCCTCTCCTCGCCCAGGTGGACGCTGCGCCGGTTGGCCACGCCCGACTTTGTGCGTGTCTTCCGCTACCACGGGGCCAAGGGGGAAACGCCCGAACAATTGGCCGCTATGCTGGAAAAGGGGGAGTTTCTGGCCTCGGGCAACCTCTTCCAAGACTACGGCAAGCCTTTGACCGACTTCATCGGCAAGCGCTTCACCCTTTTTGGCGACACCACCCGCAGCTATCCGCTGGGCGCCGCCCTGGCGCCGGTTCGCTACGACGAGGATACCCAGACCCGCTACTCGGTGAGCTTTCTGGCCAAGATGTGGTGGGCCAATCCGCAGATGGAACTCTGTGTACGTGTCAAGGCCGACCAAGACCACGATTTCATCGACCGTCTCAAGGCCGACAGCGAGAAGCAGCTGCGCATCGGCAACATCTACCTGGCCGAGGTGCGCTCGTTCGCCGACATTCGCCGCAACTACGCTCAGGCGGAAATCAACGAAATGCGCAATTACCTGACGGGGATGGGCTTTCTCTTGCTCAACATCTTTCTGGGACTGCTGGGCACCTTCTGGTTCCGCACCGCCCAGCGCCGCAGCGAGATTGCCCTGCACAAGGTGTTCGGTGCCACCGACCGCGTGGTCTTCGTCCGCCTCTTGAGCGAGGGGCTTTGGGTGCTGTTGCTCGTGACCCTGCCCGCCCTGGCCATCGACTACGCCCTGGCCGAGGCCGAACTCAACCAGTGGTACGACGGCACCACGCTGTCTGTGGGAAGAGTGCTTGCGTGCGCGGCCGTTTCGTTCGGTTTGATTGCCGTGATGATGGTGATTGGCATTAGCATTCCCGCCCGCAAGGCGATGCGTACAGCTCCTGCCGAAGCTTTGCACGACGAATAAGGAAACAAGCGGATAGTACACCCTCCAAGTAATCTTCAACGAAGATGGGAAAAAGCAAGTTATTGATGTGCATATTCAAATAATAGTTTTATCTTTGCGCAAATTTTATAACTGTACTTAATTCGCGAGAGATTGATGTCATGAAGAACAGCTTCTTGTTCCTGCTGTTGGTTGCTTGGTTGTGTGTACTGCCCGCGCAGGGGGTGGAGCAACAAAGCAACTACAACGTTCTATTAATACAATCCTACAATCAACGGTCTACCTGGCATGAACGCCTCACCGAAGGATTAAATGCCGGACTCAAAGAGGGTGGTGTCTCGGCCAACATCCTCGTGGAATATTTGGATGCCGATTATTGGACGGTCATTCCCGAAAACATCATTATGCAACGCATCTGCGACCGTGCCCGCAAGCAAAAGGTCGACCTGATTGTCACGGTGGGCGACGAAGCGTACTACACCTTGATGCACTGCGGCGATTCGTTGCCGTTTCAGTTGCCGGTGGTGATTTCCGGCGTCAAGTATACGCCCGACAAGGCGCTGGCCTATCCCAACGTGTGCGGTCATACCTCCCGCGGCAACTTTTTGACGGTTCTGGAGGAGTCCCATCGTCTCTTTCCTTCCCGCACCGAAGTAATCTGCCTGATAGATAACGGCACGGTGAGCAAACTCGGACATAAACAACTCGAGGCTGTCTGGCCGGAGTTCTATCGCAAGCATCCCGAATACACCCTGACCGTCCTGAACGCCTCCGAAGAGGGCTTACGCAGCGTGGCCAGCATCTGCTACGACCACAGCGCCTACAACCGCACCGTGGTGGCACCCAAATGGAGCAACCTGCTCTCGTTCCTGGGACGCAACTCCAAAGCGCCCATCTTCGCCATGCAGAGTGATGCCTTGGGAAGCGGTGCCTTCAGCGTACTCGACGTTGCCCCCTACAACGAGACCTTTGCCTCGGGAACCATTGCGGCCAAGTTGCTCACAGGTGCCGAACCGTCCGACTTCGGTATCAGCAACATGAGCGGCCAGCTGGTCTACGACTACAAACAGTTAGAGTACTTCCACGTCGATATAGACGCTGCCCACCCGCACGGGCAGGTGCTGAACGTGCCTGCATCGGTGAAGTATCGCTTCTGGATGATATTGGCCTACATTGCCACCGTTGCCGTGGCGCTCTTCCTGATTATATCCATCAACCGGATGCGTCGCCGTGAGAGCCGCCGTCGTGCCTATGCACAGACCCGTCTGCTCATACAGAACCGATTGGTGGAACAACGCAACGAGTTCGACAACATCTTCAACTCCATCCGCGACGGACTGGTTACCTACGACACCGACCTGCACATCCACTTCATCAACCACTCGATGATGTTCATGCTCGATGCCAATATCAACGACGAATACATGCAGGGCTACGAAGGCAAAGATGCAGGCAGTATTTTCGCCTTGTATGTAAACGGCGAGAATGTGTTGCCCACACTTTTGAGCCAGGCACGCGACGAACGCCAGCTGGTGGTCATCCCCGAGAACGCCTTTATACAGGTGCGCGCCAGTGGAAACTACTTCCCCATCTCGGGTGAAATCGTTCCCATCTATTCGGGGGGTAAGCTCAACGGCATTGCCATTTGTTGCCGCAACATCTCGGAAGAGGAGATGAACCGCCGGTTCTTTAAGCTGGCACTGGAGGCAAGCTCGGTGTTCCCGTGGTCGTTCGATATACACAGCAAGACGTACCGCTTCTCGGACAACTTCATCAACTACTTCCACCTGAGCGACAATGTGATCAGCGCCCAACAGTTCAACGCAATGATCAACCCCGAAGACCTTCCCGGACTGGTCGAGAAATATACCGCCGTGTGCAGGGGACAACTCTCCGACCTCAGCGGAGACTTCCGCATACTCAACTCTCACGGTAAGTATGAATGGGTAAACATACACTGCATTGCCTACAAAGGCTTTGTGGCCGACGACCCCTACATGGTGTTGGGCGTATGCCAAAGCATTCAGGCACACAAAGATGCCGAAGAAGAACTGATTGTAGCCCGTGACCGCGCCCTGCAAGCCGACAAGCTTAAGTCGGCCTTCCTGGCCAACATGAGCCACGAGATACGTACCCCGCTCAACTCCATTGTGGGCTTCAGCGATTTGTTGCGCGACTTCGACGCCTTCTCGCACGATGAGGTGACCCAGTTCATCGACACCATCAACACCAACTGTACCCTGCTGCTGGCACTCATCAGTGATATCCTCGACCTGGCACGTATCGAAGCCGGCTCGATGGATTTCCACTTCGCCGACTACAACCTGTCGTTCATCATGCAGCAGATCTACGACTCGCAGCGCCTGAACATGCCTTCGGGCGTGGAGCTGCAAGTAGAGATACCCACGGGCGACGGCAAGGTCATCTCCATCGACAACGTTCGCCTCAAGCAAGTCATCAACAACTTGATCAACAACGCCAAGAAGTTCACCAGCCAAGGCTATATCAAGTTTGGGTACACCACTGAACGCTCGGGCTACACCGCCTTCTTTGTGGAGGATACCGGAAGCGGTATCTCCGAGGAGAACCAACGGCGTATCTTTGAGCGCTTCTACAAGGTGGACAGCTTCACCCAAGGTGCCGGTCTGGGCTTGAGTATCTGCCAAACCATCGTCGATCGCTTTGGCGGCAAGATAGACGTTGCTTCGCAACGGGGAAAAGGTACGCGCTTTACGGTGCGGGTGCCCAACACGCACGAAGAGCATGAAGAGTAGCACGCCCGCCCGGTCGCCGGGCGTCGCCTGCACACAATAGAAAGCCCGGAAGCACTGAAATGCTCCCGGGCCGGATAAAGTTAATGTATAGTTATCAATCCTTTGAGCGGCAAACGAGGCTCGAACTCGCGACCCTCAGCTTGGGAAGCTGATGCTCTACCAACTGAGCTACTGCCGCAAAAGCGCTGCAAAGGTAGAAGAAGTTTTGCGATAATCAACATGTAAGGTATGGAAATAATCTATTTACTCATCGGAATCGTGGCCGGAAGTGCCATCGGTTACCTGACGGCCGCACGCAAGAGTGCTGCCCTGGGCAGCAGAGAACAGGCTTTGCGTGAGCAGGCCACCACACAAGAACGCCTCACCACCGAGCGTCTGGCCGAACAAGAACGTGGCTTCACGGCGCGTCTGGCCGAGCAAGAACGTCTTTTCAACAATCGGCTGGCCGACCAGGAACGTCAGTGGACAGAGCGCCTCAAGGAGCAGACCCAAGACGCCCAGGCACTCCACCAACGTATGAATGCCGAGTTTGAAAACCTCTCCAACCGCATCTTCGAGCGCAAGAGTGAAGACTTCACCCGGCTCAATGCCGATCGGCTGGGCCTCCTGCTCCAACCGCTGGGCGACAACCTCAAGGCTTTTCGCCAACAGGTAGCGGAGGTCTACGACAAAGAGTCCAGAGAGCGCCTCCTACTGGATGAACGTATCAAGGAGCTGGTAATCCTGAACAACCGCATCAGCGAAGATGCCAACAACCTGACCCGTGCCTTGAAGGGCGATGCCAAGATGCAAGGCAACTGGGGCGAGATGATTCTCGAGCGGATCCTGGAAGCATCCGGCCTGATCGAAGGAGAGCACTATTTCCGCCAAGAGTTTCTTAAAGACGAGCAGGGAACCGCATTGCTCAATGAAGAGAGTGGCCAGAAGATGCAGCCCGACATCCTGATCAAATACCCCGACCATCGGGAGATGATTATCGACTCGAAGGTATCGCTCACCGCCTTTGCCGCTTACACGGCCACCGACGACCGCCAGGAACAGGCGCGCCAGCTCAAGGCGCACATCCAGTCGATACGTACCCACATCGACGAACTAAGCGCCAAAGACTACTCGCACTACGACGACAACGCCCCCGACTTCGTAATGATGTTCATCCCCACCGAATCGGCCTACCTGCTGGCCATCCAAACCGAGGCCAACCTGTGGGAATATGCCTACCGCAAGAAAGTAGTGTTGATGAGTCCGACCAACCTGATCAGCGCCCTGCGCTTGTCTTTAGACCTATGGAAACGTGAGAACCAGGTGAAGAACGTGCAGGAAGTGATCAAGCGCGGAACCCTGCTCTACGAGAAGATTGTAGGATTCTCCGAGACCTTCCTGCACATGGGCGACACCCTTGGGTCGGCACAGCGCGACTACGAGAAAGCACTCAATCAGCTCTCCCAAGGCAATGGCAGCGTGGTACGGCAGGCAGAGCAGCTACGCGGCATGAGCTTGACGCCCAAGAAGCGTATCCCCTCGCGCCTGCTTCCCAAAGAGGAGGAGACGGAGCCGGAATAAGACCCGTGGCACCCGTCTATTGTAAGCTTCTTTCCCCCCTCAAGTATGATACCTTTCTACGCTCCCCCGCATCCCCCTGATTATCAAGGGTGCAAGGCTCCCGCCACGACTCCGGAAGGCGCCTTGGCATGTATTGATTTTTATTCGTTGCGGATACTATGGACGGGATTCTCGCCGGCAATCTTCCAAGCCCGCACCGTTACACCCCCGACAATCACCACCAGCACACCGATGCCAATGAGCACATAGAACGGCCACGAAATGGGAACCTGCTCGGTGAAGTGATCCATCCACAATGCGTTGATATACCACGAGCCTGCGATGCCCACCATCACGGCCGGCACAGCCATGCACAGCACGTCGCGCCCCAGCATCTCCAAGATATCGGTGGCTTCGGCTCCGTTGACCTTGCGCACGGCTATCTCTTTGGAGCGCCTGCGTACCTCATCGCTGACGTAACCAATCAGTCCCATCAGCATGATGAAAAAGAGGGTGACCGCCGCCACCAGCGTAATGTTGCGGAACACCCGCACCACATTGTAATGCTCCTCCACCGTTTGGGTCAGCGAGCGAAACGCCACCACCTTGGTGGGAAAAAGTTCGGCGACCTCGCGGTTCAACCGCTTGAGATGATCGGCAAAAGGTGCTTTGAGTTTGACGTGATAGCACCGGCTGAAGTCGGGACGGACATAATCCATCAAATAGGCAAACATGGGCATGGCCGGGGTGAAGTAGTCGCCTATCTTGAACTCCTTGAGCTGCCCCGAGACGGTGAGGAGGGAACCTTCGGTGCGTATTTGCCGGCCTATGACCTCCTCTCCCCAGTGCATCTGCAGGGCAAAGGTCTCGTTGACCACCACCTCGTTCCATGCCTCGGGCATCCGCCCCGCTTTGAGTTGCATCTGCATCAACGCAGGATAATTCCTGCTAAAAGCCATCAGGCGGGAAGAGAAGAGCGAGCGCCCCGCTTCGTCATTGATGACCGAACCCGACGGCCCGTTGATGGGCACATCGAAGGCCACGGCGGCATCTTCCACGTAGGGCAACTGTTGCAGGGTGCGGAGTACACGGTCGTTCTCCTCCTTGGTATCGCCATTGATGGAGGCATAGGCAATGCCCGAAGGATGATAACCCATCTCTTTGTGCAGCACGTGGTGATACTGCATCATCACCGCCGCCAGCAGTCCGCTCACCAAAGCCACACCGGCAAACTGCACACAAAGCAGCGGACGCTTCCATCCTTTCTTGCCATCGGTGTAGCGACGAAACACCTGCGCGGCGGGGATGCGGGCAAACAGGCGCGCGGGCAGCACCCCTCCCACGACGAAGAGCAGCAACACCGTCGCAGCCACCACCCACCACCGCTCGGGCGCCAAAAGCGACGAAAGTGGCGCCTCGGCCGTATCCTCTACAAAGTCGCGGAAGTTCAGCAGCAAAAAACCCATCAGCAACAAGGCAGCGGCAAGGATGACAACCGTCTCGAGCAGGAACATGCCAAAGATGGTGGTGCCCGAAGCACCGTTGCATTTGTGCACACCGATGGCTTTAGCTCGGATGTTGAGCGAGGAGATGGAGATGAGCACATAGTTGAGCGCGGCCATGAAGAGGATACTCAAGCCCAGCAGCAGCATAATCAGCGTGAGGATGGTCACCGATTCATCGGTGCGCATCACACTGACAATGGGTTTGGCCAAGGTGGTATAGCCTATCTCCGAAGCCTTGACGTCGGAAGGAAGATAGTGCTGCATCAGCGCCTCCAAGCGCGAAGTGACCGCCGACGGGTCTACCCCCTTGCGCAGGCGGATAAACTCGTAGAAACTGTCGCCGCCGTTCCACGAATAGTTCGCCCAGTTGCGCGACCACATGGTGGGCATCGACAGGATGGCCTCGTAGCGGAAACGGGTGTTCTCGGGCAAGGCACGGTAGATGCCTTTGACGGTGAGATCGACCGCTTTGCCGTAGCTAATGACACGGCCGATGGGGTCATCCGCGCCAAACATGCGGGCGGCTAATCGATCACTCAAGAATACCACGTCGCGATTACCCAGCTCACGGGTGTTGCCGCGAAGCACCTCGATGCCCATGGTCTGGAAGAAGAGCGAGTCGGCCATGGCCTTGGGTTCGTCAAACTGCACCGTGCCGTTGAACAGCGGCTTGCGGGCAGTATACAGGCAGACGCTGGTAGCCGCTTCCACCTCATCGGGAAAGTGTTGGAGGATGGCACCGGCTACCGGTCCCATGTTCATCTCATTGGGGGGCATCGTCTCTCCCTTCATCGTCCACACGGCAAAGAGTTGATAGAGGCGGTCGGACTGGGCAAAGCAAGTATCGTAACTACGATAGAAGGCCACACGGGCAAAGAGCAGAATGCTCAACGTCAGTGCCAAACCCAGCGAAACCACCTTGATGAGGTTGACCCATCGCCTACGCAGCAGGGTGCGCCATACGTAACGAAGCTGTTTCATAGCATCGCCTGCTGATTATCCCCCACGATATTGCCGTCGAAGAGTTGCACGGTGCGGGAGGCAAAGCCGGCATCGTGTTGCGAGTGGGTGACCATCACGATGGTGGTGCCCTCGTCGTTGAGACTCTTCAGTAGGGTCATCACCTCGAGTCCGTTCTTGGAGTCGAGGTTGCCGGTAGGTTCGTCGGCCAGGATGAGTTGGGGATGGGTCACCACAGCACGTGCAATGGCCACCCGTTGTTGTTGTCCGCCCGAGAGTTGTTGGGGAAAGTGTTTGGCACGATGGCTGATGTTCATGCGCCCGAGCATCCCGTCCACCATGCGCTTACGCTCCGAAGCTTTGTAGCCCAGATAGGTGAGCGGAAGCTCCACGTTCTCAAATACGTTGAGTTCGTCAATCAGGTTGAAGCTTTGAAAGACAAAGCCCAGTTTGCCCTTGCGCAGACGGGTTCGCTGGCGTTCACGCAGACTGCCTACCTCCTGCCCGAACAGGTAATACTCCCCGTCGGTAGGATTGTCGAGCAAACCCAAGATGTTTAACAGAGTTGATTTTCCACATCCCGAAGGACCCATCACGGCCACAAACTCGCCCGAGGCCACGTGTAGGTTGATGCAATCTAAAGCCACCGTCTCCACTTGGGTGGTACGGAACACTTTGTGGATGTTGCTGAGTGTAATCATACAGGTAACTAATTAAGTGATACCTCTATGAAAACAGAAGGCGTGCCAAGCAGCTAACTCCTTGATAGCAAATAGATAGGGAAACGGCCGGTGTGTTCGTTATCGGACAGGAGCGTACACATACGAACAGCTCCCCCATACGACTCCGGCCTTGGAAGGGATGTCTACAACAGTTGGCGCACCCGCTTGACCAATTTGAGTCCCAACATCACCCCGTCGACCAATGCCGAACCGGTGTTGAAGGCACGTAGCAGTGCCTCCCCTTTAGACGAGACAGGGGCGGGAGGGGCAAACAAAGCCCGGGCAGCCTGTTCCACAGCGCTACGCTGTGCGCGCACCCGTCGGAGCGCTTCTTTGCGTTGTTGGGTGATACCCTCCAGGGTGAGGGGAAGGGAATTCGGGGTCTTATTCATCTGCGTTCTCTTTATCGTTCGTTAAAAACAGGCCGGCCAGGAAACGCAACACCGGATTGATGATCAGACGCTTGCGCAAGCAAGCAATCAAAACCATCAAAAGCAGGATAAAACCGGTGATGATGGCATAGCTTCCAAGCAATCCGCCCACCAGCGGACTGAGCAGGTATGCCAGCGTGAAGGAGAGATAGAACAGCGCCACTATGCCCAATACCAGCAACACCAGCACCAGTATCAACATAGAGAGCAACATGGTGAGCTTCTCGGTCACCTCCAGACGGGTGTACTCCTTTTGTAGTTCCAAATACTTCCGCAACTGGGCAAAGAGCTGCTGAATGTTTTCGATGCTTTGGTCGTTTGTAAAGATCATAATGGCGCTCTAGTTAGTGGCAAACCCTATTGGGCAACCTCGTTCTTGATTTCGGCGGCGATTTCGTCGACCAGCTGATTCATTTCACAGCCCTTGAGGCTGATGCCTTTTTTGCGAAGTATCTCCGCAATCTTCATACGGGTATCCTCTCCTTTTTGGGGAGCAAACAAGATTCCTGCAGCGGCACCTACGGCGGCGCCACCCAAGAAAGCTACAAATAGATTTAATCCTTTCATACTGTCTTTGATTTTGATTGTTACTGATAATTACTTAAAATCATTTCAACGGAAAAGAGCAAAAGATGTTCACTTACTTACTTCTTTTATTTAGTCCGGCCGAATGTTTCTACATATAATACGTAGCATCTACCTGATTTATTGTATTTTTGTGCCATTATGGATGCTATAAAAACAATTTTTGCCTCAGCGTTGATTCTTCCGCTATTTTTGGCATGCAACCGGCATGAACCGGTTGGAGCAATGCTTACGCCCCCCTCGGGTGCCGAGCAAGTGAATCCCGATGCCCATTTGGTGCTCACTTTCAAAGAAACGCCCGTGTTGAACGACTCGGGTATGATTCGCGTATATGATGCCCAAACCCATCTGTTGGTGGATAGTCTGGATTTGAGCATTCCCGCCGGCCCCACCCAAGGGCGTACCTACGGTCCGGAGTGCGACTACACCAAGATTCCCTACGACTACACCCGTACGGCGATGGCCACCAACCGCGATACACGCCCGGGAACCCCCTCGGGCACGGCCGAGCCTACCCCACCCGACTACCAACTCACCATCATCGGCGGCTTTACCGATGCATTTCACTTCTATCCGGTGATTGTCCGCGACTCCATCGCCACCATCTACCTGCACCACCACATGCTGGAATATGGTCACTCCTACTATGTCACCATCGACAAGGGCGTGCTGAGCCTGCCCGACAACAGCTTCCACGGCATTCAAAAGGGGCAGTGGACATTCAGCACCAAAGCCTCCGGCCCTGCACACATCGACACGCTCACGGTGGATGCCACCGGCAAGGGTGACTTCAACACCGTGCAGGGAGCACTGGACTATATTCCCGACTTTAACCAGCAACCCACCCTTATTCTCGTGGCTCCCGGCGACTATGAAGAGCTGGTTTACACCCGCAACAAGTCGAACCTCACCATTCGGGGCGCCGGCATGAACCAAACCCGCGTGCATTACGCCAACAACGAAGTGTTCAACCCCCATCCGCTCACGGTTAAGACCAACGAATGGCCGGGCACCTTCCCCTCGCGCCGCGCCGCTTTCATGCTCGACAACTGTCACGATGTCACGCTCGAAGAGCTTACCATCGCCACCGATCTGTTCGGTCAGGCCGAGGGACTACTGATTAACGGCGAGCGCATCGCCCTGCACCGCGTGCACATCATTGGTTCGGGCGATGCCCTGCAGGCCAACGGCACCATCTATATGCAGGAGTGTGAGTTGGACGGCGGCGGCGACACCATTTTGGGACGTGGTAGCTTGTTTGCCTACCGCAGCAACTTCCGCAACGGCGGCGGCCCCTTCTCGTGGGTACGCAACCGCGACGGCAACCACGGCGATATCTTTGTGGAGTGCACCTTCTCCACCTTCAACGGACGCGATGCCGACTATGGACGCACCGGCAGCAAGAACGCCAAGAACAAATATCCCGAGGCAGAGTTTGTGCTCATCGATTGCAAGACGCGCAACATTGTTCCGGCCGGTTGGGGTTCCATCGCCTCCAAGTCTTCCCGACTGTATGAATACAACACGTGCGAACTGGAGACGGGACGTCCGGTGGATGTATCCAAGCGCCACCCCTATTCGCGCCAACTCCACAAGGTGAAAGATGCCGAATTGATTCGCAACTACCGCAATCCGGCCTATGTACTGAAGGGATGGACGCCTGCGGGATTCCAATAACCCGCTTGGATTCCCTATAAACGAGCTGATGTGGCCTCATTTCAAGTGTTGTAATGAGGCCACATCGGAAATTTGGTGTCATTACAGCACTTGTAATGAGGTCACACTGGAAATTTGGTGTCATTACAGGGGTTGTAATGAGGCCGCATCGGAAATTTGAGGTCGTTACAACACTTGTAATGAAGCCAAATTGGAAATTTGAGGTCGTTACAGCACTTGTAATGAAGCCAAATCGGCGATTTGAGGTCGTTACAGCGCTTGTAATGAAGCCAAATTGGCCACGAGGGATCATTCCCGTTAATCCATCATCACAAAAGCAGCCCAATAGTAAGGCTCTACGTAGCGCTCACGCACCCGCTTCTGTGCCGCTTTGAACGCTGCCTGCTTGCTTGCTCCGCCAATCCACTGCTCGTAGAACGACCGCATCAGTAGCGAGGTGGCCTCGTCGGGCACTTTCCACAAGCTCATAATCAGACTTTCGGCTCCGGCCAGCTTGAAGGCGCGTTGTAGGCCGAACACACCTTCGCTATTGTTGATGTCGCCCAGTCCTGTTTCGCAGGCCGAGAGCACCACCAGCTTGGTTTTGGTCAGGTTGAGTTTGGATATCTCGTCGGCGGTCAGGATGCCGTCTTCTTCATCGGCAGCGTTCACAGGCTCTTTGGCCATCCACGCTTTGTTTACACCCGAGAGCACCAGCCCCGACCGCAGCAGCGGATTCTCCACCACGCGTTCCTCGTCGTCGCCGCCCAGCATCTGAGCCAACTCCGGGCGACGTTTCACCACCACGTCGGGTAAAAAGAAACCGTGTGTGGCTAAGTGAATCACGTGGACGGGGGTCCCGCTCAAGGCTTTGAAGGTCTCCTCTTTGCCATTCGTGCCGCTATAGTAGCGATTGGAAATGCGCTTCTGCTGCAATACCGAAACAATCTCCCGGGTTTCGGTGCGGGTACCTTCCAGATAGTTCCAACCGTCGGGCACATCACCGGCACCTCGCAGGAGATGCGGCGGAGCGACATTGAACGAGCGATGATGGTGATGAATATAGCTTTGTGTAGCGGCAGATGTAGTCTTTGCCAGGGAAGGAGCGGTCGGTCGGTGGTCGTATTGTAGCCCGCCGTACAGGGTTACACGGTCGGTTGCCATCATGTTGGCGTTTTCTTTCTTGAGTCGGTTCACTTCGCGCGTACTCGACACCAAGTGCATGTTGTAGCGGTCTTGCAGTAGCTGATTGTCGGTGGTGCCGACGGGCAATGCTCCAAGAGCAATTTTGTGCAGCAATCCTGCGGGCGAATAGGAGATGGCCTTCACACCCTGCAGGGCTTTCTCCAACGGTTGCCAAA
>JAISHB010000031.1 GCA_031262785.1 Prevotellaceae bacterium | reverse complement strand
CCCTCCCCTCCGCCTTTCAGGCACCTCCCCTCCGCGGGAGAGGAGGATTTCAGTTACCACTGCCGTGTCAGAATCGTGTACGGCTAATCACTAATCACTCACCACTAATCACTCCTTTAAACTACAATTTGCCGCATAGGCTTCGGCTACTGAATGAGACTATATCTCCTTATGGTAAGGGCTTTGCATACTTGCGAAAGCTTAGTTTTGATAACCAATCAACATACGGTTTAAATGGATTAAGCCGCATTTCCTACCTGTCATCACGGTGACCAAGCTGCTCAATGCCGAGGACCCATTGAATATTAATGTATTACATTAACAAGAGACGCCCCCAAAACAATCGGTCAATCATCTGATTTTCAGCAACCTTATAGCACAAAACAAAGGTTACAATGAAAGGATCAAGCATACTCGATCAATATAGTTTTTTAATAGAAAGACTGCTTATGAAGTCGGCGGTAAAGATAAACAAAATCCATAAGAAATTCATGATGGAAGTACTACTTTTGCGACGAAGTATTGTTTATTAAAAAGATATAATATACCTTTGCTCCGTAATTATTTGCAATTAAGCCTATAAAATGTGGATATGGATAGAAAAACTACTTATCGCAACAACCGTGGTAGCAGTGTGTATAGGCTGATTAGACATTTACTAACCCTTATAATAAATTACAAAATGAAACAATTAATGAAGTATGCCACATCAGTGGCTATCGCACTGCCCCTCTTTGCGGCATGCACCAAGGATGAAGTGAAGAACGACGAAATCCGTCTCACCACCCGGGTAGAAGCACCAACAACCCGTGCAGGACAAGACCTGCAGAAGACACAATTTGCCGCCGATGCAAAGGTGGGCGCGTTTGTTGACGACTACACTGCCGGCACCGGCACTACCGGTGCTACCACCTCCGCGCTGTACACCAACCACGAGCTGACTGCCGACGGTAGTGGTGTGTTTGCCGCCTCACCCATGTACTTCCCTGCCAACGGCCACCAAGTCAACATCACGGCCTATCACCCTTACGCCGCCAACGCCAATGCTCTGCCTACAGCATTCTCCGTGCAGGCCAACCAAAGCGCGGATGCCGACTACATGGCAAGTGACTTGATGTTCGGCGCACCGACAGCCGGCAACCCGGTGACCCGCACCTCTGCTGCTGTCGAGTTGACGTTCAAACACCTGCTGACCAAGGTAAACATCAATTTGATACAAGGTGCCGGCGCTCCCGACCTGACAGGTGCCGTTGTGAAGCTGTTGGGCATGACGCAGAATTGCACGATTGACGCCAACGGCGTTGTTACCTAGCCCGCTACTCCCACCTCCGGGGACATCACCGTGACTTCCGATGCCGCCGCTGCCGGCACAACCCTTGCCACAGCATCCAAGTGCAGTGCCGTGGTCGTTCCGCAAACCGTGACCAAAGGCACACAGCTCATTTCAATTACCCTGGCAGCCGGCGGCACGCTCTACTACAGCGTACCCGCTGACACGGACTTGGTGTTGCAACCCCAAAAGGTGCACGACTACAACATCACTGTCAACCTCACCGGCCTGACCGTTACTTCGACCATCACCGACTGGGTGGCAGTGGGTGCCGTAAGCGGCAATGCCGTAATGTGATAAAAGCTATTTCCATAAAATCAAAAAAACGTTTCAAAGATGACACGATTAGTCAGCGTGCTCTGTGCGCTCTCCCTGCCGTTGCTTGTGGCTTGCACCGACGGCGAAACTGATGGGACACAATTTCCCGATGGTAAGTATCCTGTGGCGTTTTCTGCCCGTATAGACGACACGCTGACCCGTGCCACCGCCGGTGGCACGTGGACGGGTGACGAAGAGGTGGCTGTCAGGATTGGCGACAAGGTAACTACCTACACCGCCAATGCCGACTTTACGCTCACCTCTTCCGCTCCGTTCTACTGGCAAAGCGCCACCGAAACCAAGCAGGTGCTGGCATGGTATCCCAACAGCACGCTATCAAGTGGCTGGACTACTACTGCCGACCAAAGCACATCGACAGCCTACCAGGCTTGCGACTTCATCGCCGCCACCGCCACGCTGAGCTACCCGGGCAGTACACCATCGACACTGAACTTTATGCACCTCACGTCAAAGGTATCCGTTGACATCAAGAGCACGGACGGGGTTGACCTCACCGGTGCTTCCGTAAAACTACTGGGACTCTATACCGTTGCAGATATTGTCGAGACTGGCGGCAAATTAACGTTGCAGACGCAGGCAGGAGCCACTCCCGCCGCCATCACGCCGCTCAAGCTCGTCACCCCCGCCACGGGCTACGCACTGTCGTATGACGCCTTGCTGGTGCCGCAAACCAAGCCGGCGGCAGCCTTCATCGAAATCACCACTGCCGACGACACCCGCTATACTTACACCCCCACCCAAGCCCTCACGTTCGAGGGCGGCAAACGAACCTCCTTCCTGATAGACGTGAAGGAGGGATATCTGGTGGTGAGCGTGGAAGGCAGCACCACGTGGGGAGAGACTGCCACCGGCGAAACTGCTTCACAAGAACTGATATATGTACGTAACGAAGCCGACCTCCGCGCAGCGATAAGCAGTGATGTCGGTGGTACGGGCAAGCTCTATTGGTTGATGAACGACATAGACTTGGACGGTACTAACATGACAACGAGTAATACTTTTTACGGCACCTTCGACGGACGGGGACATACCATCTCTAATTTCAGAGCTGATGATGGATTGTTTAACAAAACATCTGCCAGCGGTAAAATCATGAATTTGACAATAGGAGGGAATGTCATCACTAATAATGATAGAGCTTGTTTTTTGAATGAGAATCATGGCACCATTGAGCGGTGTACTTTCATTGGGACAAAGAATAATAAGGAGATATCGGCAGCCATTTGTCGGGATAATTACGGCACGATTCTATCTTGTGAAAATAAGGGTACTCTCACAGGAACTAATATGGTAACAGGCATCTGTTACGAGAATGATCTCAAAGGTATTATTATTGGTTGTCACAATTCAGGAACGATCTCTGTGTCAGCAAATTTTGCTTCAGGCATATGCTCTGATAATTTAGGAACGATTCGAGCCTGTACGAATAGTGGTGACATTACGGCAACGAATAGCAATGCTGCAGGCATTTGTATCAGTAATGACGGAGCAATTCAAGCCTGCCAGAATATAGGGAGCGTTAAGAGTAACGGCGCTACGGATTCTCTGATTTTCGGGAACTACGCTTACGCCACTGCCAACTACTACTACAGAGGGAGCAGCAGCTCTGGCACCAAGTTCAGCGCCACCGCATGGCCCACATCCTCGCTCGCAGGCTGGAGTCTCTATGACGGTACCACCGGCAACTGGAAGACGTTGGGCGGGTGGAACGACGGCGTGCCCGAGTTTCCCAAGCTGTGGTGGGAATGACCGCCAACGCCGCACAAGGCAAGAAATAATAATAAAATTGATATAGTGTATTGAATATGAAACATCACACCTTTATGCCCATCGCGGCACACGCCCTTGCATTCATCGGCATGTTGCTGCCGGCAAGCTGCTCCACCGACGACATCCTGTCGGAAAAGATGGAACCGGGCACCACCCTCACCCTGCACGTCACTGCCGAGGGTTACACTGACACCCGCGCCGTCGAATCGGGTTACACCACCACCTTCGACGCGGGCGACCGGATAGGCGTCAGCATCGTGGCGGGCGGCGCACTCAAGGCGGACAATGTGCCGTTTACTTACGATGGTACCAACTGGACATCGTCCACCCCGATGAAGTACTACGCAGGTGCCACCTACTTCGCCTCCTATCCCTACGACGCCGCCCACGGCGGCAAGCTCAGCGAGAGCGCCCTCATTGCCGCCTTCACCCCTGCCGCCGACCAAAGCACCCTCGCCCTGTATCAAGCCAACGACCTGATGACCGCCACCGGCTCGGTGAGCGGCAACACGCTGACGTTCTCCTTGGCACACCGCATGGCACTCATCGAGATGGAGATACCTTACCAGAGCTATACCTTGGGCACAACGGGGTCTAAGTACCTGCCCTCGGAGATGCCCGAGCTGCAAGCAGGCGGAACAGGCGGCATAAAACCCTGCTTCATGAGTAACCTTCCCGCCGGCACCACTCCCGCCGCTGGCACCTCGAGGAGCGACCTCTACCGCTGCCTCGTCCGTCCGCAGACGACTGCCGTATCCGTGGAAGGCATTTACCGCACCTTCGACGAAGCCACCTTGCTCTTCACCCAAGCCAACGTCGCCCTGGCAGCCGGCGGGTACAACCGCCTCAAGGTGACGAACGCCGATGCCGACACACCCGCCACAACCGTAAATTATATCCTTGTATATGATGAAAATAGCCTGAAGGCTGCTGTAGCAAGTACAGAGAAAGGAAAGTATTACAAATTAGTACAGAACATAGATCTACAGGGTGCGAACATGACAACAACCTCATCCTTTGGAAGTACATTCGATGGGCAAGGATATACCATCTCTAATTTTACAACCGACGACGGGCTATTTCATGAAATAACTTCAAGTGGCAAGCTTGTGAATTTGACCATTGGAGGGAGCGTTACCGGTCCTTCTGCTGTAGGCTGTTTTGCATCTACGAATCGTGGTTCTATTGAGCAATGTACATTCATAGGAACAGTAAATGCCAAGAAGGCGACAGGCATCTGTCGTAGCAATTATGGCACCATTCAGTTCTGTTCTAACAGAGGTACTGTTACGTCTTCCGAAGATCTCGCCAGTGGCATTTGCTATTTAAATTACAGCACCGTTCAGTTCTGTTCTAACAGTGGTACTGTTAAGGGAGATGCTGAAGCCGGAGGCATTTGTTATGAAAATCAAGGAATCGTTCAGTCTTGTATTAACAGTGGTACTGTAACAGCGACAAAAGTCGGAGGTATTTGCATGTGGAGTAACAACACCATTCAGTCTTGTATTAATAGTGGTACTGTTACGGCAGATAAAGATGTCGGAGGTATTTGCTATGGCAATAACAAAAATATGCTTGCTTGTTATAACATAGGGCACGTTATCGGTAGTGGTGTTCCTGATGCTTTGGTTCATGTATGTGCTGGCAACGCCGCCACCAACGTCACCGACTGCTACTACTCTGTTGGCAGTAGCGCATACGGCACCAAGTTCAGCGCCACCGCCTGGCCCACTGCCTCCCTCCCCGGCTGGGGCCTCTACGACGGCACCACCGGCTACTGGAAGACGTTGGGCGGGTGGAACGACGGCGCGCCGGAGTTTCCCAAACTGTGGTGGGAAAAATAGAAATCCCGCCTACACACCCCCATAGAAATGTGTGAAAAGTGCCTTCTGTTCGTCAGCTTCCGCGCAACCCTTTGCCTGTCAGCGCGTTCGGCTAACGAACATAGGCTAACGGTAAAGTATCTTCAGTCAACTACGTAATATGGTGCAACTTGAATAGGACATATCATTTACGTCTCACGGGCGCACATAAATGCTATTGGCAAGCACTTCCTAATCGTCACATTTCCCTACTAAAACGACTAAAGTGTTCCACCTCGATGGAACAAAAGTTCCATCGGTATGAAACAAAAGTTCCACCGAGGTGGAACTTTTGTTGGCTACTATGTGGTTTGACAACTATTATTCTAAGGGTGAGGACGTGCGATAAGCCCCCTCTCCTTACAGTGTCACGCCCGTCTTAAAGATGGCAATCTCCCGATATTCGTTTTTCTCGTTATTCACCAGCTCGCCGCTGGCCACTTTTATCACATAGTCGGTGAAGCGTTGGCAAGTGGTTGCCATGGGTTCGTCTTCTACGATGACCCCGGCATTGAAGTCTATCCAGCCAGGCTTATTGGCAGCCAGGCGTGAGTTGGTAGAAATCTTCATGGTGGGGACGAACGTGCCGAAGGGTGTGCCGCGTCCGGTGGTGAAGAGCACGATGTGGCAACCGCAGGAGGCCAGCGCGGTGGCGGCCACGAGGTCGTTGCCTGGGGCGGAGAGCAGGTTCAAGCCTTTCGTATGTAGCCGCTCGCCATAAGGCATCACGCCCGAGACGTAGCTCTTGCCGCACTTCTGCGTACAGCCCAACGCTTTCTCTTCGAGGGTGGAGATACCACCGGCTTTGTTGCCCGGCGAAGGGTTCTCACCCACCGGCTCACCGTGCGAGAGGAAGTACTCCTTGAAGTCGTTGATGAGGTGGACGGTCTGGTTGAAGAGCGCCTCATCCTTGCAGCGGTTCATCAGGATAGTCTCCGCGCCAAACATCTCGGGCACCTCGGTGAGCACGCTCGTGCCACCCTGTGCGATGAGGAAATCGGAGAACATGCCGAGGAGCGGGTTGGCAGTGATGCCCGAGAAACCATCGGAGCCACCACACTTCAGGCCCACACGCAGCTCGGACAGGGGCACATCAACACGCTGGTCCCGGGAGGCCTTGGCATAGAGGTCGCGCAGGATTTTCATCCCCTCCTCGTACTCGTCGCTCACCTTTTGGGTGACAAGGAACTTCACGCGGTCCTCGTCATAGTCACCCAGAAACTCGCGGAATACGTCGGGCTGGTTGTTCTCGCAACCTAAGCTGACAATCAGCACCGCCCCGGCATTGGGGTGCAGCACCATGTCGCGCAGAATCTTCTTGGTATTCTCGTGGTCGTCGCCCAACTGCGAGCAGCCGTAGTTGTGCGGATAGGCGGCAATGGCATCCACGCCCTTGCCCCCAGTCTCCCGGCGCAACCCGTCGGCCAAGCGGCCAATGATGCCGTTGACACAGCCTACGGTGGGGATAATCCAAATCTCGTTGCGGATGCCTACGTCACCGTTCTTGCGGCGATAGCCCTTGAAGGTCAGCCCTTCCTGCGGGATGTCGAGCGACACCGGAGTGGGGTTGTAGGTATATTCCAGCAGGCCGGCCAGGTTGGTCTTGATATTCTTCTCGTTCATCCATTCGCCTTTCCGCTTAGCCACGAGGGCATGACCGATGGGGTATCCGTACTTGATGACGTTCTCGCCCTCGGCCAAGTCCTTGAGGGCGAACTTATGCCCGGCGGGTATTTCCTCCTTGAGCGTGATGTCGTAGCCATCTATCGAAAGGTGTTCGCCGGCGGGAAGGGTGGTGATGGCCACTGCCACATTGTCGGCGGGGTTGATTCTCAAAAACTTCGTTTCCATGTACTTGTTGCTTTGTTTATTGGTCTATTCTCTTGATGCTATTTACTGTGGTAGTAATCAATGGTTTCGGCGGTGAGCAGGTCGATAGGCATGTAGTTGAGCGGTGGCACCTCTTTCTTGAAGATGAGATGGTCGCAGAGCGCCTTGACGCTGTTGTACCCCTGTAGCTCGGGCTGCTGGGCGATGAGGAAGAAGATGCTTCCCTGTCGCAGGCAGTCCACGTTGCGTTGGAGCAGGTCGTAGCCTATCAGGTTGAAATCCCGCCGGGCGCGGCTCTGCAGGTACTCGCCGATGATGAAGGCTTTGGAGTTGAAGGTGATGCCGTTCTTTACCTTGGGATAGGCGCTGAAGAACTCATCCAGCATCTGTCCGTCCTCATCGTTTCGCTCGGCCCGCAGGTCCAGCTCCCTAATGATACAAGACGGATGGTGCTCGCGCATGTACTGCCTGAACCCTATTTCCCGGTTCTCCTGCTGGTTGGAGCCTACGACACCTTCGTGTATCTTACGGAAGATGGCGACCTCCGGCTCGTCGCGAGCCAGCAACATCAGCATCCGGGCGGCAAAGTAGCCACTCTGGTGAGAGTTCTGGCCAAAGAAGGCAAGGGAGGGGTGTTCGGCGATGTTGGAGTCTATATATATATAAGGTATATCATTCGTTCGCAGCTCGCCGGCAAAGCCCCAGGCATATTGCGGAGCAGTGGGGGCCATGATGACACCGTCGGGGCGCTCGTTGAGGATGGTCTGTCCGGCATCTACAAAGGAGTGGTAATCGTAGGGGTCGTAGTAGCGGGTGGTGATAGAGACATTGAAATCGGAATAGGCCATTACCGCCTCACCGATGCCACTCTCCACCGCCGTCCAGTATTCACCCTCAAGGTGGGCGGGCAGCAGGCACACAAAGGAGTAGCGCTTGTTGGAGGCCAACGCGCTGGCATACATGTTGGGCTGATAGTCGAGCTGCTTCAGTATCTCTTCCACACGCTTCTTGCTGGCTTTGGATACACCGGCACGACCATGCAGCACACGGTCCACCGTCCCCACCGACACGTCGGCCAAGCGGGCGATGTCTTTTATCCTAATTCTTTCGGGCAATTTGGTCATTACAATCTTCGCTAAATAAAGGGTCCTGTGTTCGCACACACTAATAATCTACCTATTTCCGACACAAATATATAACAATTTTTGTTATTACGAAAATAGTTGTATCTTTGTGCCCGCACACGGAATCCAAGCAGTGCGAGCCTTATATCAGGTTAACAATAGCTTAATCAGCCTGTTAATCGCTGTTTGAACTCCTCTATGATAAATTGAAAGCATCAATAACAACGTAGAATTAAAAAACATAAGATTATGGGAAAGAAAGTCGTTACATTAGGCGAAATCATGCTGCGGTTGTCTACTCCGGGCAATACGCGGTTCATCCAGTCCGACTCCTTCGACGTAGTGTATGGAGGTGGTGAGGCCAACGTGGCAGTGAGCTGTGCCAACTACGGGCATGAGGCCTACTTCGTAACTAAATTGCCGAAACACGAGATTGGACAATCGGCCGTGAACGCCCTGCGCAAGTACGGTGTAAAGACCGACTTCATCGCCCGTGGCGGCGACCGCGTAGGCATCTACTACTTGGAAACAGGAGCCTCCATGCGCCCCAGCAAGGTCATCTACGACCGCGCACACTCTTCCATCGCCGAGGCCGACCCAAGTGATTTCGACTTCGACACCATCATGGAAGGGGCCGACTGGTTCCACTGGTCGGGCATCACACCCGCCATCTCCGACAAGGCCGCCGAGCTGACCCGCTTGGCCTGCGAAGCTGCCAAGCGCCACGGTGTCACCGTGTCGGTCGACCTCAACTTCCGCAAGAAGCTATGGACAAAAGAGAAAGCGCAGTCCATCATGAGACCGCTGATGAAGTACGTCGACGTATGCATCGGCAACGAAGAGGATGCCGAACTCTGCTTAGGCTTCAAGCCCGATGCTGACGTGGCCGGCGGACATACCGACGCTGAAGGGTACAAAGGCATCTTCCAGCAGATGATGCAAGCATTCGGCTTCAAGTACGTCATCTCCACTCTCCGCGAATCCTTCTCGGCCACGCACAACGGCTGGAAGGCGATGATCTACAACGGCAAGGAGTTCTACACCTCCAAGCGCTACGACATCGACCCCATCATCGACCGTGTAGGCGGTGGCGACTCCTTCGCGGGCGGCATCATCCACGGCCTGCTTACCAAGGCCAACCAAGGCGAAGCCCTTGAGTTCGCCGTGGCAGCATCGGCCCTGAAGCACACCATCAACGGCGACTTCAACTTAGTGTCGGCCGAAGAGGTCGAGACCCTCGCCGGCGGCGATGCCAGCGGTCGGGTACAACGATAGTTATTAAAAAAGACAAGGGGAGCGCTTGCGTTCCCTTGTCAACCAAAAGAATACAGAAATGGCAAAATTCGATAAACTGGCCGTCTTGAACAAGATTGGCTCTACGGGCATGGTGCCCGTGTTCTACCACAAAGACGCCGAAGTGGCGAAGCAAGTGGTAAAGGCATGCTACGAAGGTGGCGTGCGCGCGTTTGAGTTTACCAACCGGGGCGACTTCGCCCAGGAGGTGTTTGCCGAGGTG
>JAISHB010000001.1 GCA_031262785.1 Prevotellaceae bacterium | reverse complement strand
TGGCGAAGCATCCATGCCTCAGTATCTCCAACACGAACTTGGCACGCTCGAAAGTGTGCAGGCCTTCCTCAAGAAGGTGCAGGAGGGCATCGGGCAGTTCGCCGATCCGTTCCAGTTGGAAGACATCTTGAGCTACGTCGATGGCCTCTCCGAAGGGGACGCCGCGGCCAAAACCGCCGTCGACATCGCCCTTCACGACCTCGTGGGCAAGCTCTTGCAGGCTCCCTGGTTCCGCATCTGGGGATTGGACAAGGCCAAAGCACCCTCCACTACCTTCACCATCGGCATCGATACCAACGAGGTGGTGCGCCAAAAGACGCAAGAATGTGTGGGCAAGTTCAATATATTAAAGGTGAAAGTGGGCGGCACGCACGACAAAGAGATGATTGAAACCATCCGCTCGGTCACCGATCTGCCCATCGCTGTCGACGCCAATCAGGGCTGGAAAGACAAGCATTATGCACTCGACATGATTAACTGGCTCCAGGAAAAGGGCGTAGTGATGGTCGAACAGCCCATGCCCAAGGAGATGATAGACGAGAATGCATGGGTCACCGAGCACAGTAAACTGCCCGTCTTTGCGGACGAAGCCATGCAACGACTCTCGGATGTCACCCGCATGAAGGGGGTCTATGACGGTATCAACATCAAGCTAATGAAGTGTACAGGTATGCGCGAAGCCTGGAAAATGGTCAACCTTGCCCGCGGCATCGGGATGAAAGTGATGGTCGGATGTATGACCGAAACCTCGTGTGCAACCTCAGCAGCCGCCCAATTCTCGCCGGCCGTAGACTTTGCAGACCTGGACGGCAACCTGCTAATCGCCAACGATCGCTTCCGCGGCATGACCGTAGAGAAGGGCAAAATCACCCTGCCCGACCTGCCCGGTATCGGCATCGTCAAACTCTAATTCTCCTCTTATTCTATTCAACCTCAAAAAACACCCCCCTGTAATGAAGAAACAAGTATCGCTTTTCAGCCTCCTTATTCTATTGGTAGCCTGCACTCCCAAGCCGGCCGAGCCGGCCTATTCGTGGGAGAAAGACCTACACCAGCGCCGACTGGTCGAGTTCAACCGCACCGAAGAACAGGTCAAAGCCTATATTCAACGCTACATTCCCGATGTCACCGACGCCCAAATGCGTCAATGGGAAGAGAGCGGTGCCCTCGAATGTATGGTACTCGACGGACAGAAACGCTACTTTCGCAACGCCGCCCCCAACCTTTTCCGCGTCGATTCGGCCTGCTATAAGATTAAACTCAAGGCACAACAAAGCCGCAAAGGGTGGAGCAAGGAAGACCTTCTGAGCGACAGCGAACTGGTCAACCGCAAACACCTGCCCCAAGTCATTGGTGAGTTGAAGAACGACCCCCAAGGATTCCTGGCACAACCCAAGCGGATGCGCATCACCTACACCCTGACAGTCGACAGCAATGCCGTCCCCGCGGGCGAGACAATCCGCTGCTGGCTCCCCTATCCGCGGACGGATCAACCCCGCCAACAAGCGGTCAAGTTCCTCTCGGCCAGCGAGCCAAATCACATTTTCTCGCCCCAGGCGTGTGTTCACAGCACCCTCTACATGGAGAAAAAGGCCGTGCAAGGCGAGCCAACAGTCTTCTCAGAGAGCTTCGAATACACCTCCTATGCCCAGTGGAACCACCTCCAACCCAAGGACATTCAGCCCTACGACACCTCCACTGAACTCTACCGCACCTACACCAGTGAGCGCGAAAAGCACATCATCTTCTCACCCCAGATGCAAGAACTGGCTGCCAAATTGACAGCGGGCGAGACCAATCCCCTGCTCAAAGCCCGACGCATCTTCCGCTGGGTCAACGACAATTTCCCGTGGGCTTCGGCACTCGACTACTCCATCATCGACAACATCCCCCAGTATGTGCTCGACAATCACAAGGGCGATTGCGGACAGGTCACCCTGCTCTTCCTCACCCTGTGCCGCATCAGTGGCATCCCCGCCCACTTCCAGAGCGGCTTTATGGTGCACCCGGGCGCATGGAACCTGCACGATTGGGGCGAAATCTACTTCCAAGGTATCGGATGGGTACCGGTCGATCAGTCGTTTGGTATCCCCACTTTTGCCCGTAATGCCGATGAAGAGTGGTTCTTCCTGGGTGGCATTGACGCCTGGCGCATGATTGTAAACAGCGACTACGGCATGCCGCTGGTGCCCTCAAAGAAGTATCCGCGCAGCGACACGGTCGACTTTCAACGCGGCGAAGTGGAATGGGAAGGGGGGAATCTCTACTTCCCACAGTGGAGTTACCACATGGATATAGAGTACCTCGACTGACACTTCCCCCCGGTTTTTAACATACTTCGTAACGGCAGAGAATTGCATTAAATGGCAGTCTCTGCCGTTAATCGCTGTTAAGCCCCAAAATTACTCTGTTAAAAGAGAACAAAAAGAGCTGACAGGCGAAAGAAGGGACTGTTTTTTGTCGTTATTTTAACGCCGCAATGTTAAAGAAACATCGAATATTAACAATTTAAAGAGTTATACACAGTATGAAGAAGACAACAAGAAACATCCTCGCCGTCGCAGCCATTGTGCTCCTCAGCTCGGGAGTGGCCGGTCTGACCACCTACCAAATGACGCGCACTAATCAGCAAAATGCTGCCGGTGCCCCCTTCGATCAAGTGTTTATGCAAAACCCTAATGTGCATGCTGCCGGCTTCACCGGCACGGCCGAACAGCCCGTCGACCTAACCAAGGCGGCCGAAATGTCGGTACATGCCGTGGTGCACATTCGTTCTACTCAAGCAGCCAAAACCCAGGAAGTGGAAGTAAGAGATCCCTTCTCCGATTTCTTCGACTTCTTTGGCGGTGGTCGCGGAGGCACGCAACGCCGGCAAATTGAAACTCCTCCGCGAACAGGATTCGGTTCGGGAGTGATTATCTCGAAGGATGGCTACATTGTAACCAACAACCACGTGATAGCAAATGCCGACGAAATCAGCGTCACACTCAACGATAACCGCATCTTTAAGGGACGAATCATCGGTACCGACGAAGATAGCGACTTGGCGCTGATAAAGATTGAAGGCGGCGACTTCCCCACGATCCCCGTAGGCGACTCCGACGCCTTGAAGCTGGGTGAATGGGTACTGGCCATCGGCAATCCTTTCAATCTGACCTCTACCGTCACTGCCGGCATTGTTAGTGCCAAAGCACGTTCGTTAGACATGCCGCGTGAGTCGGGTAAACAAGGTATTGAAGCCTACATCCAAACCGATGCGGCCATCAATGCAGGCAACAGCGGCGGCGCATTGGTGAATGTACGCGGTGAACTGGTCGGCATCAACGCCCTCCTCTACTCGCCAACAGGCTCCAACACCGGATACGGGTTCGCCATTCCCACCAGCATCATGAAGAAAGTGGTAGCCGATCTGAAAGAGTATGGCACCGTACAACGTGTCAAACTGGGTGTGAGCGTAACCGTTCTTGCCGACCAAGCCGGCGACACGCAGTACACTGAAAAAGAGAGTGGCAAGAAACTCAGCGACGTTAAGCAAGAGGCTCGCGACAACTATGGCGTGGTAGATGGCCTGTGGGTACGTGAGATTGTAGAGGGTGGATCTGCCGCAAGCTCCGACATCAAAGTAAATGATGTCATCATTGGCATCGACGGCAAGGAGATTCATAAGTTCGCCGACCTGCAGGAGATATTGGCGAAGCATCGCCCCGGCGACAAAGTGAACGTCAAACTGATGCGCGACAAGAAGGCCAAGACCGTTGAAGTAGTGCTCAAGAACGAGCAAGGCAACACCAAAGTAGTAAAGAGTGCCGGCATGGACATTCTGGGTGCCGCCTTCAAACCGGTCTCCGACAACCTGAAAAAACAGCTCAACCTCGGCTACGGCCTGGAAGTAACCGGCGTAACCAGCGGCAAGATGAGCAATGCCGGTATCCGCAAAGGGTTCATCATTCTCAAAGCCAACGGCGTGCAAATGAAGAATGTCGACGACTTGCAAAAGGTCTTAAAAGAGGCAACCAAGTCACCCGACCAAGTATTATTCATCACAGGCATGTTCCCCTCTGGAAAACGTGCCAGCTATGCAGTCGATCTCTCGCAGGAATAGAGGGAAATTACCTCTGAACATACCATACGTTAAAAGGGTGCCGGCGACCAACATTGCCGGCACTTTCATTGTTTATCACACAGAGTACAAAAACGAAAAAGTATAGTCAAATTGGTTAGAAACCAATTATTTGCAGTAAATTTGCAACCCAAAAATCATTTTAAGAAGAATGAGACAATTAAAGATTACCAAAAGTATCACTAATAGAGAGAGCGCCTCACTCGACAAGTATCTGCAGGAAATCGGCCGCGAGGACCTCATTACTGTCGAGGAAGAAGTGGAACTTGCCCAACGCATCCGCAAAGGTGACCGCCTCGCATTAGAAAGACTAACCCGAGCCAATCTGCGTTTTGTTGTATCCGTAGCCAAACAGTATCAAAACCAAGGTTTAAGCTTGCCCGACTTGATTAACGAGGGAAACTTAGGTCTGATTAAGGCTGCCGAGAAATTCGACGAAACACGTGGTTTCAAGTTCATTAGCTATGCGGTGTGGTGGATACGTCAATCTATTTTGCAAGCCTTGGCCGAACAGTCGCGTATCGTGCGTCTTCCGCTCAACCAAGTTGGTTCGCTGAACAAGATCAGCAAAGCCTTCTCGAAGTTTGAGCAAGCCAACGAACGTAAACCGTCGCCCGAAGAGCTGGCAGAAGAGCTGGATATCCCTGTTGACAAAATCTCCGACACACTGAAGGTATCAGGCCGTCACATCTCGGTAGATGCCCCCTTTGTGGAAG
>JAISHB010000128.1 GCA_031262785.1 Prevotellaceae bacterium | reverse complement strand
TGTTGTTACTGTTGTTCATGGCCGTGCTGCCGGTGGAGACCTTCACCTTCATTTCGGTAGAGGTTCCCTCTGCCAGGGTGTATTCCTTGGCCGAAGAGAACTTGATGCCCGACTGCGCGGTGATACGGCTGCCCGGGGTTCCGTCGTAGTCGGTGCCGATGTCGATGTAGGAGGCAGTGAACGAAGAGGTTCCCGCCTTGAAGTTCCACACCGTTCCGGGGGTGGTGCCCAGGGTGTTGGTGGCATCCACGCGCCAGTAGTAGGTGGTCTCCATCGTGAGCGCGGCGCTGTAGGTGTAGGAGGTCTGGGTGAGACCACCGGCCACTTGGGTCAGGCTGCCCTCCGAGGTCCCCACGTAGAGCGTGTAGGTTACCTCTCCGCCCCACGTGCCGGTTTCGTTCTCCCAGGCAAAGGGCACCTGGGTGTAGAAGCGGGTGGTCTCACCCACCCCGGGTGAGGGGTTGAGGCAGGCGTAGGGCGCTTTGGGAGTCCCTTGGGTGGAGGCTTTCAGCACTTCGGAGGGGGTGGAGTCCTCTATCCCGGTCTTTTTAGTCACCAAGCGGAAGTAGTAGGTGGTCTCTTCGGCCAGGCCGGTCACGTTGTGCGAGGTGGCGTTGGCTGCCAGCGTGGTGGAGGTGTAGTTGATCCCGTCGGTAGATTGTTGCAGCTCGATGGCATCGCTTTCCACGGCATTGTTCTGCCAGGAGAGCTGGATGGAGTTTCGGGTGCGGGCATCCATCTTCAGATAGGAGGCGCAACGCACGTAGGGCATTTGCGGAGCCTGGATGCCGGCGAGGTAGTTCTCGATGTTCAGGTAGCCGTTGGAGGCCATGGCTACGGCATCGGCGGCGTCGTTGGGGTTCAGACCGGCGGCTGTTTCCCAGGCGTCGGGCATGCCGTCGTTGTCGGCGTCGGCCGCTTTCTTGCCCTCACTGACCACCCCCACGTTCTGGTAGATGCCGTTGGCACTCTCGTTCAGGATGAGGGCACCCTTGGTACCGTACGACCGGAGTTGATCGATCAGGTAGGCATCGGGTGCCGAACGGGCGGGCAGGGAAGCACCGGCCGAGGCAATCACCTCATCCAGGGCTTGTGCGGCGGTCAGGATGGGGAAGGTGGGATGCGGTTTGGGGATGCCGGTGAAGCTGTTCAGATCGGGCTGGAAGGTGAGGCCCCCGTAGTCGGCATCTTGGGCTTCGTACCCATTGAGTGTGCCGTCTTTGTCTTTGTCGATGAAGTCGCCCTTGTGGTAGATTTGGAACGACTTGGTGGCACGGGTAAACGGACTTCGGCTCTGCGGCCCGCAGATGAAGTAGTTCCCTTCGAGGTGTGCCCACGACGAGGCTTCGGTGTCGCCCAGGATGTAGCCGTTGCTTCCGTCCCAGTTGTAGACTACGTTGTTTACGAACTGGTTGAGGCCTTTCACCTTGGGGTTGCGGGTCTTGTTGTCGATGTAGAGGTTGCCGATGATCGATACGCCGTTGTTGGTTTGTATCAATCCGCCGGCCGAGTGCGACATAATGCCTTGTCCGATGATGGAGTGCTGGATGGTGATGTTGCCCGGTTCGGTACCTTTACCGTCCCAGTTAACCGAGAAGTTCTCGTCCAATCCCCATAGAATGGAGAGGTGGTCGAAAAGCATGTCACTGCCGTTGGAGATGCCCGAGGCATCTTTGCCCGACGAACCTTCTTTGCCCATGTAGAAACGCATGTAGCGTACAATCAGGTTGTTGGCGCCCGAGAACGAAACCCCGTCGCCGTACACAATCACTCCGTCGCCCGGTGCGCTCTGCCCGGCCACGTAAGAGTTGGCCGAGAAGATTAGACGCGATTTCAAGTGAATAACCCCTGCTACGTCGAAGACGACAATGCGCCCCGGTTTGCTTACGGCATCGCGCAGAGAGCCTGTCCCCGAATCGTTGAGGTTTGTAACGTGATAGACTGTCGGATTGGATACTCCCCGTGCCCCGAGTGCGTATCTTCCGAATCCTTCTGCGCCCGGAAATGCGGTTTGTTGCTGGGCACTTACCGATAGCACGGCTGAGCATGCTAAGGCAATCAATAGGAATAATGTTTTCTTCATCTTTGGATTAGAAGTTAGTGAACGATTTATAATAGTTTACTTGCCAAAGATAACCGATTCTTGCCTATGGGGAGATAACCCACCCCTGTTTTCAGCCTTTTTCGCGCTCGAAAAAAGCAAAACTAATAGGGATACAGGCAAACCACAGGGTCAGGATAGTATCAATTGATATCCTTTCTTGGGGGTGGTGATGAGGTGTACCGTGGGGTCGATGGCTATCACTTTTCGCAACTCCGAAAGCACGTTGTAGAGGGTTTGTTCGCTTCTGCTTTCTTTGTCGTTCCACACTTGGGCTATGATTTCGTGCTTTTGCAGCGGTTGACCCGGATGGGTGGCGAACATGTTCAACAGCCTTATTTCGGCGCGGCTCATGTTGCGAACAAACTTTCCTTGATAGGAGAGATTCTGTGTGTTCAGGTCGATCGACAGGTTGCCAATCATCAACAGTTGGGGACCGGAAACGGTGGGGGTGTACTTTTGAATGTAGGCAATCATCTCGGTGGTGTCGAAGGGCTTCTTCAAATAACCTTCCACACCAAGGTTGATGCCTTTGGAGATGGTTTCGCCGTCGGTATGGGAAGAGACAAAGTAGAGCATGGCGTCGGGCACGGTCAACCGGAGCGTGGGAACGATGGTCATACTGTTGCTGTTGCCCACTTCCACATCCAGGAAGATAACGTGTGGATTGAACTCTCTGGCGCAGGCAACGATGCCGGAGAGTGACGACTGGCAGTGAACGTCATAGTCGGCCTCCCGCAACGCGCACGATACGATGTGCGCCAGAAACAGGTCGTCGTCCACAAAGAGGATGCGTATCTTTTCTTCTGTTTTCATGATGCTATCTCTACTATATATAATAAGGAGTTACGCGTATTAGCTGCGCGGCAGGGTGATGATGAAGGTGCTTCCCTCTTCTTTCCGTCCGGTCACGTGCGAGGTGCCGCGATGGGCACGTACAATGTGATAGACGAAAGAGAGTCCTACGCCATAGCCCTTCCGTTTCCGTTTTCCTTCGCGCGGCACCTGATAGAACGAGTGGAAGAGTTTGCGACGATAACGGGGAGCAATACCCCATCCGGTGTCGGTCACCACTATGCGGATTTTGTTGCGCGGCGTCTCTTCAAGAATGAGTTCCACCTGCACGCCTTCGTCGGAGTATTTCAAGGCATTTTCCACCAGATTGTATATCACGGAATAGATGTAGCGTTCGTCGAGCGAGGCAATCGGTTGCGCCAACCGATTGGTGAGTTTGACCTTGTGCGGCTTCTGGTAGAAACAGAATGATGCGGAGTGAATGGCTTCTTGCGCAAGTGCCGGCAAGTCGACCTTCGTTTTATGAAGCAGGATGTATCGTTCGCCCAACTTGGCTCTGGAGAGAATGTTTTCTACCTCGTTGCTCATGCGGCGACACTGTTTGCCGGCTTCGATAAGAAGATCCTTCTTGTCCGGATTGGATTCGTCTCTGGAAAGCCACGACAGCAACGTGGTGGTGCCGGCCAGTGGCGACTTCAAGTCGTGCACGACGCCGTTGATATGACTTTGCTGCTGTTTCAACCACTCCTCTTTGAGGCGAATGGTGGTGAGCTGAACCATCAGGCAACCAATCACAAAAAACACCAATATGAGGGTGGCGAGCACGAAGTAGATATTGTCGCTCCAAAAGCGATTGTTGGGTTGCAAAACAACCAGTTCGATAGAGTAAAGCCCTGTCAGTCCCAGTTTTTTGTGCACAACGGGAAGAATGTCGGTGCTGTGACGCAATAAGCTATCACCCAAGCAATCAACCACTTGCCGGTCACGGTTCAATAGCAGAATGCAATGCTCCGTTGCTTTGGCGGCAAGCCGGGCGCGGTAGATGCTGTCTATCCGTTGAAGCACCGGCAGTCGTCCTTTCTTCAAATGCATCTCTTGGCTGAGTTGTGCAATGGCTTCTACCATGTTTTCGGCCACGCCTTGCTGTTTTAGCTCCGCCAGGTTGATGGTGTCGGTATCATACCGGCTCTTTTCAAGCTCTTGAGAGGACATGTTCTCTTTGAGCTTGAAGCGCAGATTCAACTGGTTGGGATTGATGGATTTCTGTTTTCGCAATGCGACTTCACCGTCAACGGCAATAGAAAAAGCCTCTTCGGTTTGCATGTAATATTCCGTGATATACCGTTCGTATAGTTGGAATACCCATAACACTTGCAGCGTAATCGTAGCAATTATGGCAGAAATACAAAGAATTGTGATTTGTTTCATCCAGGCAACTTGCTTTAATCGGCCTCAAAGATAAAGATAATTGCTAAATTTGACACGTATAACCAATTAAAATCACACAGTATGAAAAAGATGAATGTAAAGAAGGGCTTCTATGCTCTGTTATGGAATGCCGGAACCGTTCTGGCAATGTTGCCCCTGTTGGCTTGGGTTTTAATGCCCGACGGCACATGGATATGGTTTGAGGATTTAGTACCTTAGCCCATTTGCTAAGTGATTGAAATGGGAGCCGATAGATAATAATGCTGTCG
>JAISHB010000065.1 GCA_031262785.1 Prevotellaceae bacterium | reverse complement strand
GCAAAGATAGCCGATTTTTGGTATAAATCATGCTTATTTCAACAAAGAAACTGCAAACAACAGGATGAAACAGCCCTGTTTCATGCTGTTGTTTTTAATATCTTGACTGAAAAATGTCTGTTTCATACTATTGTTTTTAGTATCTTGACTGAAACAGGCCTGTTTCATACTATTGTTTTTAGTATCTTGACTGAAAAATGTCTGTTTCATGCTGTTGTTTTTAGTATCTTGACTGAAACAGCTCTTTTTCATCCTGTTGTTTGTAGTATCTTGATTGAAACGGGCGTTTTTCATGCTGTTGTTTTTAGTATCTTGATTGAAAAAAGTCTTTTTCATCCTGTTGTTTGTAGTATCCTGATTGAAAAAGATGTTTTTCATCCCGTTGTTGAGTGATTCCCGGTAAAACAATAGTGGATAGAAAGGAGGTTTATCCAGCGATATGTTGTATCATCAAACGTTCAAATTGTATTTTAATACTAATTAAGAAGTTTATTCTCTATTATTTTAGTTACCTTTGCGTCCACTAATTCAATAATTCATATTACTCAATGGAAACAGGAAATAATTCAGCTGACTATCGTCCGCTTATCCTCGTAGCGGAAGATGACGACAGTAACTTTAAGCTAATCAATGCCATCATTGGCAAACGATGCGAAATCAAATGGGCAACTACCGGAACGGATATGGTGCGTCTCTTTCACGAAAACAAGGGACGCACGGCAGCTATGCTGATGGACATTAAGATGCCTGAGATGACAGGTTTGAAAGCAACGGAAGAGATCCGCAAAGAGGACACCGTCGTACCCATTATCATGCAAACTGCCTATGCATTCGCCTCCGACAGGGAAGCTGCCATGAGCGCCGGTGCATCCGAAGTGTTGGTTAAACCCATCACGCTGGCTGCTTTGCGTAGCTGCTTGAGCCGCTTCTTGCCCGACTTGAAGTGGTAGGTTTTTTTTTCATGCATATTGATTGGCCTTTCATTGCAAGCTGTTTGTTCGCAGGCGGTTTGCAGTGAGAGGCTTTTATTTTGAACGTTATGAAGAACCGAATTTTACTTTCTCTTTTGTGCTTCCTGTTGTGGTTGCCCTCCCCGGCACAAGAACAGGCGGCAGTGGGCGTGATTGCCCATCGCGGCTACTGGAAAGCCGACGGAGCGGCCGAGAACTCCATCGCCGCCTTGATAGCCGCACAGCAATTAGGCGTGTACGGATCGGAGTTTGATGTGTGGATTACGGCCGACGGAGTGGCGGTGATTCATCACAATGCCACCATTCAAGGGGTACGCATCGAAAACGTTCCCTACCGGGAGATTGAGGCGCTCACCTTGTCGAACGGCGAGCGGCTTCCTACGCTCGAGGCCTATCTGAAGGCCGGCGCCCGGCACAAACAGACGCGTCTCATCCTCGAGATTAAGCCGCACAGCACTCCCTCACGCGAAGAGGCGGCCGTGCAAGAGGCGCTCCGATTAGTACGCGCTACGGGTGTGGCCGATCAAACCGAATACATCTCCTTTAGTGCCTACATTTGCCGTCGGTTGCATGAGTTGTCTCCGCGGGCATCGGTGGCCTACCTCAACGGGGATATGACACCCGCCGAGGTGGCCTCTGCCGGCTGGACAGGCCTCGATTACAACGCCTCGGTGTTTCGTAAACACCCCGAGTGGATAGGGCAGGCGCATCGGTTGGGACTAACTACCAACGTCTGGACAGTGAATAAGCCCGCGGACATGGAGTATTTCCGTCGGGCAGGCATCGGTTTTATCACCACCAACGAGCCTGTCGTGCTCAAAGAGCTTCGGTAATCCGTCACATCACTTGTGCTCGGGCGAGCGCACGATGGTCTGTCGAGCTCAACGAGCTTGGGTAAATCTTATTTGCGTGCCTTCAACGACTTGATCACCGGAATAAACACCAACGCGGCCGAGATGGCCAGCGTGAGAATGACCGGTCCGTCGATGCGTGCCGAGCCGGTAATCACGAGGTAGCAAAGTGCCGCCCACAGCAGCACAATGCATACACTTTGTGATTTGGAAAGGGGACGTTTCATCCGTGCGCGGTTTTTTTCGCCACAATGGCATCGATTACGGCCACGGCGGTGATGTTGACAATGTCGCGTACGCTGCTCTCGAAGTCGGTGAAGTGGATGGGCTTGTTCAATCCCATTTGAATGGGACCGACCAGCTCGGCATCGGTCGTCATGTTCTGAAGCAGCTGATAGGCCACATTGGCCGAACTCAGGTTGGGGAATATCAACGTGTTCACATCCTTCCCATACAAGCGGGTGAACGGATATTTGGCATCGCGCATCCGACGGTCGATGGCGAAATGGACCTGCATCTCGCCGTCGATGAGCAGATCGGGATAGGTGCGCTGCATATAATCCACCGCATCGTGTACTTTCAACGGACTTCCCTGGGCATCTGCCCCGAAATTGGAATAACTGAGCATGGCCATCACCGGCGTGTGATTGAAGAAACGCACCGTATGGTCGGCCAGCTTGGCAATGTCGATGAGGGTTTCGGCGCTGGGGTGTCGGTTGATGAGGGTATCGGCCAAAAAGTAGGTACCTTTCTTGGAGTTGAGGATGTGCATGGTGCCGAAGTGATGATAGCCGTCGCGAATGCCAATCACCTCCTTGGCCACCTTGATGGTGTTGCTGTATTTGGTGTACAGGCCGGTGATGAAGGCATCGGCATCGCCTGTTTCGACCATCATCATGCCGAAATAGTTGCGCTCGAACATCTTGTCGTTGGCCTCGGCATAGGTCACGCCCTGGCGGGCGCGTTTTTGGGATAGCAAACGGGCGTAACGCTCGCGACGCGGCGCTTCGTCGGGATGGCGCAGGTTGACAATCTCAATGCCCTCGAGGTTGAGTTCGAGTTCACTGGCCAACCGCTCAATCACTTCATCGTTGCCCAACAGAATGGGGTGACACATTCCTTCGGACTTGGCTTCTACCGCCGCCTTAAGCATATTGGGATGCGTGCCTTCGGCAAAGACCACCCGCTGCGGACCGAGGCGCGCCGTTTCGTAGAGCTGATGCGTGAGCTTACTCTCGTAGCCCATCAGCTCGCGCAGATGCAATCCGTAGGCTTCCCAATCGTCGATGTGCCGACGGGCTACGCCGCTCTCCATGGCTGCTTTAGCTACGGCGCACGATACTTGGGTAATGAGGCGCGGATCCACCGGTTTGGGAATGAAGTATTCCGGTCCGAAGGCGAGGTTATTTACTTTATAGGCTTCGTTCACCACATCGGGTACCGGTTGTTTGGCCAGCGCGGCAATGGCATGCACGGCGGCTATCTTCATGGCCTCGTTGATGCTTCGCGCCTGGGTGTCGAGAGCACCGCGGAAGATGTAGGGGAAGCCAATCACATTGTTGATTTGGTTGGGATAGTCCGATCGGCCGGTAGCCATCAGGATGTCGGGACGGGCGGCCATGGCCTCTTCATACGAAATCTCGGGAGTGGGGTTGGCCAGTGCAAATACAATGGGTTTGGGTGCCATGCTGCGTACCATCTCTTGCGAAACCACGTTGCCTTTGGACAAACCTACAAATACATCGGCTCCGCGCATCGCCTCCTCGAGGGTGTGAATGGGACGCGTGGTGGCAAAGAAGCGCTTCTGCTCGTTTAAATCGGTGCGCGATTGCGTGATGACCCCTTTGCTGTCGAGCATCACCACATTCTCTAATTTAGCACCAATCGACAGATAGAGTTTGGTACACGAGACGGCCGATGCGCCGGCGCCGTTGACCACAATCTTCACCTGGTCTATTTGCTTTCCGGCCACTTGCAGGGCGTTGACCAATCCGGCGGCCGAGATAATGGCCGTGCCGTGTTGGTCGTCGTGCATCACGGGGATGTCGAGTTCGGCCTTGAGTCGTTCTTCAATCTCGAAGCATTCGGGTGCTTTGATATCTTCGAGGTTGATACCGCCGAACGTGGGGGCGATGGCTTTTACCGCCTCGATAAACTTGGTGGGATCTTTCTGGTCAATCTCGATGTCGAACACATCAATGCCCGCATAGATTTTGAACAGCAAACCTTTGCCTTCCATCACCGGTTTGCCGCTGAGTGCGCCGATGTCACCCAGTCCGAGCACGGCCGTGCCATTCGAGATGACGGCCACCAGATTCCCTTTTGCCGTATATTTATAGGCATCTTGCGGGTTCTTCTCTATTTCGAGACACGGTTCGGCCACGCCGGGCGAATAAGCCAGCGATAAATCTGTTTGCGTGCTGTAGGGCTTGGTGGGCACCACTTCAATTTTGCCCGGTTTGCCTTGGGAGTGATAAAGCAAGGCAGCTTCTTTTGTAATCTTCGCCATGATGAGTTGGGGATTTTTCTATTGTTCGTTCTATTGTAATGGGTTCTTTTCGATGTAATGCGCCGCAAAAGTAGGCATAATAGTAATACCATCCTTTGGTATCCTCAAAATAGTTTCTACCTTTGCGCTCGCTTTTTACCAAACAAAAGCTTTTCGGGGTATAGCGCAGTCCGGTAGCGCGCCTGGTTTGGGACCAGGAAGTCGTCGGTTCGAATCCGGCTACCCCGACTTCTTCCGCACGGGGGGGTAGCGAAGAAGTCTCATTCTTCAATCACATTTTGAATATACCGCGTCAACGTGTTTCGGTTGACTTTGCAGATGGCGGCGATTTTCACCAAGGGAACCCGGGCGCCCCGCAACTGTTGTATCAGGCATCTCTTATCGGCCAACTTGTATTTTTCCGTAGCTGTTTTCCTCCCCTTGGGTCGTCCGAGCACCACTCCTTGGGATTTCTTTCGGGCTAATGCCTCTTTGGTTCGTTGACTAATCAGGTTGCGCTCAATCTCGGCAGAGAGGCCGAAAGCAAAGGCCAACACCTTGCTTTGGATGTCATCGCCCAGCCGGTAATTGTCTTTAATTGTCCAGATTCGGCACTCTTTGGTCATGCAGATGTTGAGGATTTCCATAATCATGAAAAGATTACGCCCCAAACGGGACAACTCGGCACAAATGATCAGATCGTCTTTGCCCACACGCTTGAGCAGTTGTCCCAACTGACGTTTGTTATAGGACTTGGTGCCACTGATGGTCTCTTCAATCCATCCATCGATTTGTAATTTCTCCCGCCGGCAGAAATTGGCGATTTCGAAACGTTGGTTTTCAACCGTCTGTTTATCGCTGCTGATTCTAATATAACCGTATATCATCATTCATTAGGAATTAAGAATTTCTGCTGAAAACACTCCTCTCCCTGGGGAAATGTGTTGGTTCCAAAATGAAAACACTCTCCTCCCGCGGGAGATGTGTTGGTTCTAAAATAAAAACACTCTCCTCCCGGGGGAGATGTGTTGGTTCTAAAATAAAACGTTCTCCTCCCGGGGGAGATGTGTTGGTTCCAAAATAAAAACACTCTCCTCCCGGGGGAGA
>JAISHB010000030.1 GCA_031262785.1 Prevotellaceae bacterium | reverse complement strand
TTTGTCTTCAAGATGGGCGTCTCGGGAGCCGCCGTCGCTACCATGATTAGCCAGGTGGGCAGCTTTGTGGTGCTGCTTGGTTACGGAACCACGCGGCGGGGCAACGTGCCGATTCGTTTGCGCGCATTCTCACCCTCGTCTGAGGGCTACCGCGAAATTTTTCGCGGCGGCATTCCCTCGTTGCTCCGGCAGAGCATGATGAGTGTGGCAACGGTGGCCATCAATCACTTCGCAGGCAATTATGGCGATGCTGCCATCGCCGCTATCACCATTGTCAACCGAATCGGCATGGTGGCAACCTCTATCATGCTTGGTTTCGGTCAGGGATTTCAGCCGGTGTGTGGTTTCAACTACGGAGCAAAGCTTTTTGAGCGTGTGCGCGAGGGTTTTTGGTTTTCCATTCGCATTTCGGCCGGCTGGCTGGTGGTGGCCGCCGCCGCGCTTGCGTTTTTTGCCCCGGAAGTGATAGCCCTCTTTCGGAACGATGCCGAAGTGATTCGAATCGGCACGTTGGGACTCCGGCTGGTGTGCATCAGCCTGCCTTTCTCTTCGTGGATTGTGATGAGCAACATGATGATGCAAACCATTGGACGGGCGCGTGATGCCAGCATCCTGGCCGCCTCGCGTCAAGGCATATTCTTGTTTCCGGCGCTCTTTATTTGCGCCCCCCTGTTTGGTTTGGTAGGCGTACAGGTTGCCACGCCTATTGCCGACCTGCTGTCGTTCTTGTTGGCCATTCCGTTGGGCATTCGGGTGTTGAAATCACTCAAAGAGGCGTGATTGCACGCGGTGATGGAGAAAAACGGTATCTTTGCGCCCAAAATTTATTAAATATGAGCATTGAACAACAACTCACCCGCGTGATTGCAGGCGGGTTAAACGCTTTATACGGGCAACAGGTAGCTCCCGGGCAAATACAGCTGCAAAAAACCAAACGCGAGTTTGAAGGACACCTCACGCTGGTGGTTTTTCCCTTCCTGCGCCTCTCCAAAAAGAAACCCGAGGAGACGGCCGCCGAAATCGGTGCCTATTTGCAGGCAAATACGCCCATGGTGGCTGCTTACAATGTGGTCAAGGGATTTCTTAACCTCTCCATCTGTTCGCAAGCGTGGATTGAACTGCTCAATGCCTTGCACGCCAACCCCACGCCCGGCATTTGCCATCCCACCGATGCTTCGCCGCTGGTGATGATTGAATACTCCTCGCCCAACACCAATAAGCCGCTCCACCTGGGACATGTTCGCAACAATTTGCTGGGATGTGCACTGGCCAATATTGTTTCGGCCTGCGGCAACCGCGTGGTCAAGACCAACATTGTGAACGACCGCGGAATACACATCTGCAAGTCGATGCTGGCCTGGAAGCTCTACGGACAGGGTGAAACGCCCGCCTCTTCGGGCAAGAAGGGCGACCACTTGGTGGGCGACTACTACGTGGCCTTCGACAAGCACTACAAAGCCGAACAAGCCGAACTGATTGCCGGAGGGATGAGCAAGGAAGAGGCCGAAGCGGCTTCGCCGTTGATGAACCAGGCGCGTCAGATGCTGATTCGGTGGGAGGCGGGCGACCGGGAGGTTCGCGCGCTCTGGGCGATGATGAACCGGTGGGTCTACGACGGATTCGACGAAACTTATCGGCGCATGGGGGTGGGTTTCGACAAGATATACTATGAATCGGAAACCTACCTCGAAGGAAAAGAGAAGGTCATGGAGGGATTAGCCAAAGGCATCTTCTATCGCCGCGAAGACGGTTCGGTGTGGGCTGATTTGACGGCAGAAGGTCTGGACAACAAGCTGTTGCTCCGCTCCGACGGTACGTCGGTCTACATGACGCAAGACATCGGCACGGCCAAGCTCCGGTTCGACGACTATGCCATCGATAAAATGATCTACGTGGTGGGCAACGAGCAGAATTATCACTTCCAGGTGCTCTCCATCTTGCTGGATAAACTGGGGTTTGCATGGGGAAAGAGCTTGGTGCACTTCTCCTACGGCATGGTGGAGCTGCCCGAGGGAAAAATGAAGAGCCGCGAGGGCACGGTGGTGGATGCCGACGATTTGATGGACGAAATGATTGCCACCGCCAAAGAGACCTCTGAGGAGTTGGGCAAGCTGGACGGTCTGTCTGCGGCCGAAGCCGACGATATTGCCCGAATGGTGGGGATGGGTGCCCTCAAATACTTCATCCTTAAGGTGGATGCCCGCAAAAACATGACCTTCAATCCCAAGGAGTCGATCGACTTCAACGGAAACACGGGGCCGTTTATTCAATACACCCATGCCCGCATCTGTTCGGTGTTGCGCAAAGCGGCCGAGGCCGGAATGCAACTCCCCGACAAGTTGCCGACAAGCACTCCGCTCAACGAAAAGGAGGAGAGCCTGATCCGGAGTTTGGCGGAGTTCGGTTCGGTGGTGCGGCAGGCAGGCGAAGAATACAGTCCCTCGGTCATTGCCAATTATACCTACGATTTGGTGAAAGAGTATAACCAGTTCTATCACGACTTCAGCATCCTGCGCGAAGAGAACGAAGCGGTGAAACTGTTTCGCCTGACGCTTTCGGCCAACGTGGCCAAAGTGATTCGGCTGGCCATGTCGCTGCTGGGCATCGAGGTGCCCGAGCGCATGTAGAGCTACAGGGTGAAAGGCAACGGATCGTTTTTCCGAAACACACTCGAGGTGAAGGAGGCAATGAGTTCGCCCTTCTGATTGGTAACTTCAATTTGATAATATCCGGTGGTGCGGCCGACGTAGCATTCTTGCGCGTTGGCCGTTAATGTATCGCCCGGGCCGCTTGCACGTAGAAAGGTGATGGTCGAAGAGAGCGAGAAAGCCAACGTACCGTGCGAATTGGCCGCTGCGGCCAAGGCCAGGTCGGCCAACGTGAAAACGGCACCTCCTTGTGTACGCCCTCCGGCGTTGAGGTGTTGGGGACGAATGGTCAGCCTGGCGCGGGCAAATCCTTCCTTCATTTCCAAGAGTTCTACACCGGCATCGGTGGCAAAGCGGTCGTTTTTGAAAAATTCTTGCGGGGTCATGAGTTTATCAGGGGGGGTGTTGGGTGTCGCCCGGGGGCGGCACGTGTTCTTTTTGGGGTGTAAAGATAGTCTGTTTGTGTATATGAGCCAAACGTCTTATCTTTGTAGCAAACAACAGTGAAATGGAGATAAGATTTGGCTTCTGCCCTACACATCCGGGTGAAGTGTTGAAAGAGGAGATAGCATACCGCAAAATATCTCAAAAAGAGTTGGCTAAACAAATGGGAATGTCGTACAATGTATCTGAAATTCGGAAAATGGCGGGTTCTCTTCTTTGAGGGTGTTACACCCCTGCAACCCCCTTGGTCACGTCGTTTTTATATCATTGTAAGTGCAACGATGGTCTCATGAAGCATTTCTTTGTATTATCGTGAAGAAACAAAAGTCTCAAGAACTACTTCTTTATATCATTGTAAGTACAACAATGGTCTCATGAAGCTCTTCTTTGCATTATTGTGGAACAACAAAAGTCTCAAGAACTACTTTTTTATATCATTGTAAGTGCAACAATGGTCTTATGAAGTGCTTCTTTGCATTGTTGTGAAGCAACTAAAGTCCCAACAACTGCTTCTTGATATCATCATCAGTGTAACCAAAGTCTGGCGAACTACTTCTTTGTATCATTATATGAATACAAAAGTCTCCCGAACCTCTTCTTGGCATCATAGTATGAAGTACCATCCTCACACACACATCCTCTTTTACTCATTGTGGCTAAAGAGTGAGCAAAAGAGAATGCATTTTAGTTTGTTACAGCTGTTTGGTGGGGCAACTTCTCCCGCGGGAGGAGGGTGTTCTCATCAGAAATGCTTCCTTCTTCATTTATATTTTCCACCCCTAAATCCCCTAAAGGGGACTTAGATGGTATTATCTTCTGTGTTATCTGCATTCGGAGGGCGTGTGTCAAAAGTAACTGGCTCCCCTCCTGCCGGCAGGAGGGGTGGCGCGAAGCGACGGGGTGGTGGGATAAAATACCTATTAATCCATAGAATGTATAGTCCTACCACCCCGCCCTGCGGGCACCCCTCCTCCCCGGAGGAGGGGAATTTAGTTACTTCACGTTTTGACACATCCTCCTACAAACGGAGTGGCAGGATGCCTATATTGTTATTTCATCTGGCGCCCTTTGTAGGGGCGTACCCACATACGCCCGCCGAGGTTCCGAACGGCTTCTGACACACCCTCCTTAGATGGTAAGCCCCCTTTAGGGGGTTTGGGGGTGGCCCTCCGAATCTGTTGTTATTTTGTTTAGTGCCGTTATCGGGCTTCCTGATAAGTCATGGTGTAAGTGACTGTAACGTCGTAGTAGCTATATGTGCGCACCACTTTGGTAGGGCAACCGTTACGGTCGAAGGTGTATTGATAGTGCGTGGTGCTCGGTTCACGTTGTCCAGAAGAAGGATAGAGCCTGCCGCGCTTAACGCCCGGGGCTAAACCAAGCACAAGGGCGGGATCATCCTCCCAGAACATATCCAAATTGACTTCCGGATTCCTAATGTATTCGGGATTGTCGTACTTGTATACGGTCTCATTATAAGTATTGTTTCCAAAATTATCGCTAAGATTTGTCAACAAGCGAAATGAGATTGCCATCTTGCCAGGTAAAGGTGTTTTCTACTTCATAACTATAACTATAGTTACCAGTGCCCGAACTGGTAAAATGCGTTGAAAGGAGATAACCGTTGGCATCGTAAGTGTATGTCTGTTTACTATCCCCAATATTCATAAAGATAACGCGCCTTTGATCATCCAGCGTGATGATGTATTCTTCGTCCCCATCGCTATCGGTAGTGCGATAAATGATGGTATTGCCTCCGTAAGTGAAAATGCCGACCCCCTCTTCGCCTGTCATTCGTATAGGCCGGTTTTGGTCATCATATTCGATTTTGGTAACGCTATTAGAATATCCAGCGCTTGATTGCTCCTCGTAGATTACCTCCTTAACCAAATACTTATAATCATAACCGCCGAAGGCACCCCCGCCACCATTCTCCTCGTCGTCCTTGCCGCACGCGGCAAGTAGCACCAATGCAAGGCCGAGGCCTGCCAAATAACTGAATTGTTTCATTTGATTTCTTTATTAATTGAGTTATACCTATTGTTTACTGAATGATAGAAAAAAACGAGGGTGTGTCACTAATCGGTCTGCAAGGTGGATTTACGTTTGTGACACACCCTCTGGGGAATCAATCGGTTTGTTATGATGATGAGTTCATGAAAAAAAGTGATATGATTTAAAAGGCCATGCCTAAGCGAATCATGATGTTATTGGTGAACATCTTGGCGTCTTTCCCCGGTTCGAGGAAACCGCGCTGATAGGTGATGTCTACATTGTATCTGCTAAACCATACGCCTACACCTACGTTGACACCTGCATCGAACTCTTTCCAGCCTTCCCAGTCGCTGATGCTACTGCTTTCGCCATTTTCTTTATCGCCACCGGCAAAGTCGTAGGAGGCAAACAGACCACCATGCACATCAACCGACAGATTCTCCGAGACGCCATACTTGATACCGATGCTCGGAGAGAGTTGAAGGTTGTGGATAAGCATTTTGTAATCACCTTCGGCTTTGCATCCTCTGGTCCCAAATCCAAAATCGGCTCCGTAATAGAGTAAATCACTGATAGACTTTTGATAACCACCTACCACATTGTAGCCGATGTTCATCTTAGTGCCTTCGGCATTTTCACCGGACCAGTTCATCAAGTTCACACCGGCACGTACATACCATTTACCGGAATCTTCAGATTGTGCCATTGCCTGCGTCATCAGTAAGCAAGCGAATAGCGAGAAAAATACTTTCTTCATTGGTTTTTGCTTTTAAAGTTATTAAAGTGGATATAAGATATGCGGAAGTCTCCTTCCTGTGTGCAAATGTGTGCGTTTTTATTTCATAAAAAAAACGCCGTTTCGGCACTTTGTGACTATCCTGCACGAAATCGTGCCTATGTGGTCGAAAATCGTGCTTATCCGGTTAAAAAAAGATTGCGGGGTATTCCTCCGGGCTTAGAGCCACATGATGGCATCGGTGACGCTTTTCTTATACTTGCGTGACAGCTTGATGCGGCAGGAGGTGAAGGGGGGAAGCAGCTGAAGATCGCTCTCTTCGATGCCGCACAGATAGTCGATGTTGATAATCACCGACTGATTCACTTGGAGGAAACGGGTGGAACCCGACAGGATTTGGGCGGCGTCGGTTTGCTTGCGCAGGTAGAAGTTTTGGATGTCGTCTAAGGTGACAATTACCCGTACAGACCATTGGCGCAAAACAGAATCGTAGAGGAAATAGCCGATGTTGGCGATGCGGAAGATGCTGCTCCCGATGGGGGTGTTGATGCGAAAGTATTCTTTGTTGAGCGGATAGGAGGGCGCCGGGCGGGTGGCCTCGGATTGCAGGCGTTTGACAATACCCTTGAGTTCGTCCATGCCGAAGGGTTTGAGCAGGAAGTCGAACCCGCTGGCGCGAATGGCTTGGATGCAATATTTCTCGTAGGCGGTGTAGAAGACCACGCGCATGGGGGACGGAAGGGAGTGTTCGTGCAGGGCGTCGAGCAGGTCGAATCCGCTGCCGTCGGGCAGCTCCACGTCTAAAAACAACACGGTGGGACGATGTTTGAGTACCAATTCGATGCTTTCCTGCACGGTGGCACAACAGGCCACCACCGGACAGGAGGGATAAATGGCCGCCAGGGCGGTGTGAAGATCGGAGACGGCTTCGGGATTGTCGTCGACAATCATACAGGTGTCACGGGTTGTCATGTGGTGTAGTTATAAACGGTGGGAATGTAGATGGAAACATACGTGCCCGGATTATTGCCTCGAATCTCGAAGCTGATTTGTCCCTCTTTGTTGTGCTGGTTCAGTAGGAAGATGCTTTGATTAATCACCTTCATGCCGGTGCCGGTGCCCTCGCTGCTTTGCCGGCCGGGGAGGTAGCCGCGTCCGTTGTCGATAACCTCGATGCGGATGCCTTCGCCCTCGGGGTGAACGCGAATGGCGAGGCGCTTGTCGCCCGTCAATCCACGCAAGCCATGTTTGATGGCATTTTCTACCGGTATTTGCACAATCATCGAAAGCACCTGAAACTCTTTGGCATCGATGCGCTCGTCCACCTCTTTGAGATAGTGGAAATCTTCGTCGAACGACTGGGTGCTCCAGCGGACAAACTCATCGACAAAGAACAACTCATCCTGCAGGGGAACCACCACGCAGTTGGTCGACTGCAGGCTTTGACGAAGGTATTGTATCAGATTGAAGAGGCGGTTGCTCACCTCTTCCTGGCCGCTGAAGTGATGCAGCTCGTGTCCGAGAATGTTGAAGATGAAGTGGGGTGAGACGTTGCGGCGCAAGCTCTCCATGCGGGTGTGCACAAACTGTTCGTGGTAGCGGCGGGTCAACAACTCCCGCTTCTTGCGTCCCAGCCAAACAAGGAAGACCAGACCGACGGCAAGCAGCAGACATCCTGCTATCCACAGGAGTTGGTAGAGGCGGCTGGCTTCGATGCGTGCCTGTTGTTCGTTGATGCGAATGTCGCGGTGCAGCAGGGTGGTGTCTTGGCGGTAACGCATCTCTATCTCGGAGAGTTGCGCCAGGAGGCGGTCGTTGCGCACCGAGTCGTTGTGGCGGGCATTCTCTTGCAACAGGCGGTAGGCCTCGCGGTAGTTGCCCGTCTGCTGATAATATTGTTGCAAGTATTGGCTGCGCACGTTGGCATACAGGAGGCTCATCTGCTTGTCTTGCGCCGTTTGACGGAGAATCTCGCGGGCTTGGTTCATCTGCTGGCTTTTGATGGCCAACGAGAGCTGCAGCATGTGCAGATAGTAGGCGAAAGGCCGGTAGCCGATGCCGTTGAAATAGCGATAGCTGTCGTCGATGTAGATGCGTGCCGAGTCTAACTTCCCCTCGAGTAGAAACAGTTCGCCCAGGTTGGCTTTTGCCAGTTGTTGCTGGTATATGAGGTGCGGATAGGGTTGTACCGTGCCAAAGGCGCGCCGCATATATTTGAGGGCGGTGGCGTACTCCTTGCGGTAGTAGTAGGAGTTGCCGCGGTTATTGAAATAGGTGAACCGTTCGCCTGTGTTCATCAGTGGCAGCAACGAATCGGCCATGTTGAAATAGAGGTCTGAGAGCGTGAAGTTGTAGAGTGACATGTAGGTGTGTCCCAATCCGTAGTAGATGGGAATCTTCTGCTTTTGGGGGAGCTGAAGCGAGTCGCACAGAAAGAGGGCGCGGCGGTAGTAGAGTGAGGTGAGGTCGTAGCGGCTCACATTGCTCCAGGCATCGGCCAGGTTGATGCAGAGGTCGGCTAAGAGATTGACACGATGGCTTTGCTGGCAATACCGGTAGGCTGCTGTGAAGAGCACGGTGGCCGAGTCGGCATTTCCCAGGCCCATCTGTATATTGCCCTCGGTGTTGTACACGTCGGCGAGCATGCCGTTCTTGATGAAGGTCGGATAGTGGGGATGACGTTCAAAGAAGCGCTTCACCCGCCCGAAGTAATAAAGCGCCGAATCATAATCGGCCGACGTGAAGAGGGTTTTTCCGTAGACAGTAATCAGTCGATAGTAATCGGCACTGTCGGTGATGTGTGGGAGTCTCTCGGCAAGCAACCGACGCGAAAACGCCGCATTGGTATACGCCGAGTCGAGCGCTCGATCTTCCAGCGAATCAATCACGCTCTTCTGTGAGTGGGCTGGCCGGCTCAATCTGCTGCTGCATCCGAACGCGATAAATAAGGCAACGAGCGCAATCGGGAGCAGTCGATTCGTTTTGTTCAATGGATGTGTAGGCATAATATTACTCTTAAAGTCACAAGAGTTGCAAATAGTTTGCAAAGAAAGGCATTATCTGTCATATTTGCAATGAATAGGTGTATATTTGCATGAAATTCACGGAGATACCTCCTACTGCTGCGAGGAACCCTAAAATAGCATTTAAACCATGAACAACATCCTCCCCTTTCCCCTCTCCTTTGGACGCCTGGCTCTGATAGCAGCGGCGTTCTGTTCTTTCACTACTTTGTGTGCCCAAAAGGCGGTGCCGGTGAAACCACGCGTACTCATCAGTACCGACATTGGCGGTACCGATCCCGATGATAATCAGTCGATGGCACATCTGATGATGTACAGTGACCGGTTTCGTCTCGAAGGGCTGGTCTCGTCTCCCTCCTACGGTAGCGGCAACAAAGAGGAATTGCTCCGCATGATTGGGTTGTATGCGCAAGACTTCCCCCGCCTACGGCAGCAAGCACCCGACCTGATGACACCCGATGCATTGCGCGCACTCTGCAAGCAAGGACGCAAAGGCGCCGCTCCCTACGCCGGATACCGCACGGCCACCGAAGGCTCGGAATGGATCGTGCAGTGTGCCCGCCGACAGAGCGATCAACCTCTTTGGATACTCGTGTGGGGTGGTTTGGACGATGTGGCACAGGCGCTGCACGATGCACCGGACATCTTGCCCCGTATCCGTGTCTACTGGATTGGTGGCCCCAACAAGAAGTGGAGCACCAACAGCTACGCCTACCTCGCCGCTAACTTCCCCAACCTGTGGATGATTGAGAATAACGCCTCCTATCGGGGCTTCATCGCCGACAATGAGTTGGAGCCGGCTTGGCTGGTGGGCACCCAGGCGTACGACAAGGCGGCGCATGAGTCTAATGCCACCTACTATGAGGCGTGCATCAAAGGGTGCGGTCACTTGGGCGCCGACTTTGCGCACTACTATAAGGGAAACATCAAGATGGGCGACACCCCTTCGCTCCTCTACCTGATGGATGGCAATCCCGCCGACCCCGGGCGCGAGAGCTGGGGCGGCAGCTTCGAGGCGATGCGTTTTAGTCCGCGCAGCGTGTTTCACCGCAACCTCACGGTGCGCGATACGGTGGCGGTCTACTCGTTGATAGAATTGCATTTCAAGGGAGAGGAGATCGACCGTCCCGTGGGTACCCCCTGTTTTGTGATGACCGTTGCGAAACAACAATGGGAGGGTGTCTATGCAGGGCAGGGTGATTACGTGATTCGCTATGCGGCCAAAACGCCGGAAGTGCTCGACTACACCATTGCCTCGGACTATGCCTTTCTGAACGGACAGCACGGCACGTTCGTCGTGGGCAGGCAATGGCCGGGCAAGCGCACTCCCGACAGCTATGAGTTGGGCAACCATTGGGTTACCGACCGGCAAGATGCCGAACTCTTCGACGGCTTGTGGCAGGGAAGCCGCACAGTCTCGAAATGGAGGGATGAGGTGCTCAAAGATTGGGCTAAGCGCTGGAATTGGTTGCGTTAGGCACTGCCGTGGGTAGTGCAGTGTCGCTATTTCAATGCTTCGTAATAGCGCAACTCTCCCACCCCGTGAAAGATTTGTAGAAAGTCTCGCAGCAATCGCTCGGGATGAAACGGAACCTCTTCGTAGAAAGGCATCACGCCGGTGTTGCATCCGTAGATGCGGTGCTCGGCAAAGGCACGGAACCCCTTGTATCCGGCAAATTCGGATTCGAGCTGGCCGTAGGTCTTGCGCTGGGGTTGGTTGTAGCGGATGAGCCAGAAGTCGGCCTCCCGTCCCCGCTCATAGATGCGCTCGAAGGAGTAGGGCAACGAGCCGGTGTGCGTATCGTCGGCAAAGATATAGCGGGCACCGGCATCGGCCAAGAGGCGTGCCATGTAGCTGTGTCCGCCGGGAGTGTACCACGTGGAGCCGGTGATGAGATCGCACAGCACCGTGGGGCGGTGCACATACCGTGCAGCTTCGGCCTTGACGGCAAGATAACTGCGTTCCACCCCGGCAAAGAGCGAATCGGCCTCGAGTGCACGGCCGTAGAGACGGCCGTAGAAGCGCATCCATTCGGCGCGTCCCAGTGGGGTGCTTTCCATGTAGTCGGCACATTCAATGAGCGGGATGCCGAGTTTCTGGACGCGTCCGTAGCCGCCGCTGTTCTCGAAGGGGGAGAGCAGCACGGCATCGGGATTCAGGGCAATGATGCGTTCGATGTCGGGATTCAAGGCATCGCCGCAATCGGCTATGGCTCCGCTACGGCAAGCCTCGTGTATCTCCGACATGCGAACGTATTTCAAATCACACACTCCGCCTACGGCCGGCAGGGCATTCAGCTCCTTGAGCAAACTCAAGTGTACCGATGAGTAGACCAATGAGCGGGTGAGCGGCGTGCGAACCACCGTGCCTTCGGGCAGACTTGAAGGCAAGATGGTATCGCCCGCCGCCACCAAAATGTAGGTGTGCAGCACCTGCGTGCTGTCCCACGGATTGCGCACTTGGGCTACGGTATAGCCGGCACAATCCGTCAATTGCAGGTAGTGGGCATAGTGCAGGACGAGCGTGTCGGCAGCCGTGTGGCCGGACTGCCGGTTGGTGCCTGTGCCGCAGGCCGTCAGTAGCCACAGGAAAAGCAGCAAGTGCGGGGGCACGAAAAACAGAACGGGTCTAAAGGGTTTCATATTCTTTCTTTTCATGTTGCTTTCAACACCTGCGGGATGTCCGAACGGGTGGCAATGAAATGTCCGAGGAGGATCACTCCACGAAGAAGAGGTTGGTGGTGTTCACGCCCGCTTCGAATTGCTCTTTGAATACGCCGTCACTGCCGTAGACATACACATCGAAGAGCGCGCCGTAGCTGCCCGAGCCAATGTAGACATCGCCGGTTTTGGGGTCTACCTTCAAGAAGGCGGGATTGGGTATGTCGTTGTAGTTGATGAAGGGGCGTTGCTGGCCTGTCTTCACGTCGTAGACCGTGCACGAGGGGGCAATGCCGCCCGCATTGGCCTCGGCGTAGAGGATGTAGATGAGGTGGTCGTGCAACGCTATTTTGGAGGCATTGCATAGCGTGGTCACCTCATCGGTGGCAGGGTTGATGCGCTGGAGCGTGGCAGGAGGATTGCCGTCGTAGTGACCCACGGAGACGAAGTAGACCATCCCGTCGCTACCGGTGAGCATGGTGTCGTACGGATTCACCACTACTTCGATGCGCTTGGTCACCGTGAACGTGGCGATGTCCACTACGGCCACCTCTTTGCCCGAGTAGTCCCACGCATAGTCCGACAGGTTGATGTAGAGCTTGCCGCCCGCATGGGTCAGTGCCTCGGGCATGCCTCCCAATGGCAGGGTGGCGTCAATCTCGAGACTAAGGGTGTCTATGCGCAGCACCGTGCCTCTCTGTGTGGTGAAGTAAACCTTGCCGCCCACGGCGGTGGCGTAGCGAGGACTGATGGGTTGTCCCTCTTCGTTGGTGAGCGGCAGCTGCTTGACAGACCTGAACGAAGGGTGCTCCACCACCTCAATCTTAGCCTGGGTGCTGCAGGGGATGTAGATCTTGCGACCATACACGCACAGGTCTTGCGGCTCGCCGATGCCGTGGCCGTTGGCTGCGGCGAACAGGTCGGTGGAAATTTGCCCGGCGTTATTGGCGACTTTGATGTAGCCCTGAATGCTACCGTCGTTGCCTCCCCAGTTGCCGGTGTTGAGCACGTAGGCCACGGTGGGGTTTTCAACCGGATCGATAGTGATCGGAGTTTCGTTCTCTTTGTCGCAACTGGCCAGCAGTGCGAGGCTTGCGAGTGCGGCCAGGGCACTCTTGGTGAAATAGTTCTTCATCGTTCGAATTGTTTTGAATGGGTTATTGTAATTGGGTTATTGTCTCAGAATTGATAGCTTGCGGTGATGCGAAAGTTGCGTCCGGCCATGGGATAGAAACGGATAATCTCGTAGTTCTTACCCCCGAGGTTGCGGCCGTCAATGGCCAGCCGAAGCGTGTGATAGCTCCAGCGGAAGGTGTGCGAGAGCGACAGACCGTGGTCGGTATAGGGAGCTATGCGGTTGGCGGGCAGGTTTTGCGCCATGGTGTAGCGCGCCGAGGCGTAGACCAGCGTGTAGGTAATATCTACATAAGGGTTCTCCAGCGTGAGGCTGGCCGATCCGGAGTGTTTGGGGGTGTAGACAATTTGGTTATGCCACGTTTTACTGGCCTCATCGGTGATGTCGCGGGCGCGCATCAAGCTGTAGGCCGAGGCCAACAACAGGCGGTAGCGGGACGCCAATTGCCATTGGGCATTCAGGTTGGCATCCAAGCCGAGTGTTTCCACCTTACCCACGTTCATCATCTGCCAGACAAACAGGGTAGGCACGGCCACAATCTTGTCGTTCACCTTATTATAATAAGCATCGACCGAGAGGGTAAAGCCATCGGCGGGCATCCAATTGCTTCCCTCCCAGGCCAGTCCGATGTTCAGTTGGCGCGTGGTCTCGGGACGCAGGTTGCGACTGCCGCTCGATAAGTAATAGAGGTCGTTGAAGGTGGGTGTGCGGAAGAGATCCTGATACGAAGCGCGCAGGCGTAATCCGCTGTTGCCGGGAATCATCCACGAGAGGCTGACGGCAGGCGACAAACGCCGACGATCGGGAGCTGCCGCACCGCTACGCACCTGTTCGGTGATGTAGGTGTTCAGCAACGAGGCGGTGGCGGTGAGACGGTTACTCTTGTAGTGTGCCGCCAGTACCGAGAGCAGGGTCTGTCGCACCGGAAATTGGCAGTTGGGAAAGGTATTGGCCAGTGTGTTCCACGCAAAGTCTTGCGCCAATGAAAAGGAGAGGCGATGCAGGGGTTGCGCCCAGAGCACGGCCGAGAGGTAGGCTTCGCGTTGACGGAAGCGGTCGTCGGTGATACCGGAGGCTTGGTTGTTGCGGTCGCGGGTCCATGTGTAGCCGAATTTACCGGAGGCTTTCAGTTTCCATCGGGGCGAGAAGCGGTTTTCATAGGTGAGTTGGGCGAAGTAGTTACGGTCATAGAGCCGTTCGACGGCGTAGGGATTATCGTAGATGACCCCGCCGGGTAGTCCGCGATGCGAATCGAAGAGGTAGAGCTTCCCCTTGAGCGTTTGGCGTCTCGAGAGTTGGGCGAAGAGGTTGAGTTCGGCGTGCCACGTGCGGATGTCACTGTTGTTGCGTTTAGCCTCGATTAGCTGGTTGCCGTTTTGCAGTCGGAAGGGATAGTTGCCGTCGGCACGCATGTAGTCGAGCCATCCCGAGAAGCTGAGGCGCTCACCGGCCTTCACGGCTGCTGTTACCGAGGGGTTGACGTAGCCGAACGAGCCTGCTTTCAAACCGGCGGAGAGGCGAAACGGTTGCCGCCCGAACGAGGGTTGGAGGGTTTCGATGCTCAACACGCCGGCCGAAGCGGAAAGACGTGCCGGTTGGTAGATGTCATCGCTCTGTCCGATGGTTAGCGTCAGTGCCGAGACGTTGTCGAGCGAGAAGCGGGAGATATCTATCTGCCCCGACTGCATGTCGCTCACGGCTACGCCGTCGTAGCTCACAGCGGTGTGTTGGGTGCCGAGGCTGCGTACCGAAACGGTTTTCAATCCGCCGATGCCTCCGTAGTCTTTGACGTGGACGCCCGAGAAGCGACGCACGGCATCGGCCACACCGCTCACGCCCAACCGCTCCAGCTCTACGCGCTGCATCTGTTGCAGCGGAGCGGTGGAAGTGAGGGACGGTTGGGAACGCCGACCTTCCACCGCTACTTCGGGCAGGAGGTGTTGTTGGTCGGTAATGGTGTCTTGCGGCTGTTGCGCATACACCTCGACGCTGTGGAACAGGAATAGGGCAAACAACCCTATGCACATTCGGGCAATCATGGAGAAAAATAGGTGTAAATAACGGTTCACGCTCATTGTCCGTCCTCGAAGACAATGGCTTTGACTCCGGTTCTGCAGGTCTTCTGACTTACTCCGCGCTTTTGCCGCCTTCCCACCGTTCGCGTACTTACGGCAGTGGCAATAGGGGTTGTTTGGCAAGCGCTTGGTTGGAGTTCACAGCAGCGGGACTGTTCGGGAGTTGCACCCGATTCCCTTTTCAGGAAAGCTACGCCGAAAGGCGTATTTCCAACAAAACCGGCAGCAAAGGTATAAAAATAGTTTTTAGAACTGCTTATCGTTCAAGAAAATAGTTCTACCTTTGCGCCAATTTTGTGAATATCATAATGTCTCACTCAATTAATTAAAACAACAATTTGTATTTATGGAAAATTTAAAAAACACGGCTCCCCTCGAAGATTTTAATTGGGATGCCTACGAAAACGGCGAAACCGTAAGCAATGCCAGCCATGACGAAATGGAGAAGGCTTACGACAACACTCTGAATAAGGTGGTTGACCGCGAAGTGGTTGACGGCACCGTTATTTCGATGAACAAACGCGAAGTGGTCGTGAACATCGGCTACAAATCGGACGGTATCATTCCGCTGAATGAGTTCCGCTACAATCCCGACTTGAAGGTAGGCGACACCGTAGAGGTGTACGTTGAAAATCAGGAAGACAAGAAGGGACAGCTGGTTCTCTCGCATCGCAAGGCACGTGCTGCCCGTTCCTGGGACCGTATCAACTCGGCGCTCGAGAACGAAGAAATTATCAAAGGCTTTATCAAATGCCGCACCAAGGGCGGTATGATTGTCGATGTGTTTGGCGTGGAAGCTTTCCTCCCCGGTTCGCAAATCGACGTGAAACCCATTCGCGACTACGACGTATTTGTGGGTAAGACCATGGAATTCAAAGTGGTTAAGATCAACCAAGAGTACAAGAATGTGGTGGTATCGCACAAAGCACTCATCGAAGCCGAACTGGAGCAACAGAAGAAAGAGATTATCGGCAAACTCGAGAAGGGACAAGTGCTCGAGGGAACCGTCAAGAATATTACCTCCTACGGCGTATTTATCGACCTGGGCGGCGTAGACGGATTGATTCACATCACCGACCTGTCGTGGGGACGCATCACCGACCCGCGCGAGGTGGTGGAACTCGATCAAAAGCTCAACGTGGTTATTCTCGACTTCGACGACGAGAAGAAGCGTATTGCACTGGGTTTGAAGCAACTCACCCCGCATCCGTGGGAAGCGCTCGATGCCAACCTCAAAGTGGGCGACCACGTACACGGCAAGGTGGTAGTGATGGCCGACTACGGTGCATTCATCGAAATCGCCCCCGGCGTAGAAGGATTGGTACACGTTTCTGAAATGTCGTGGTCGCAACACCTTCGTTCGGCGCAAGACTTCATGAGTGTGGGCGACGACATAGAAGCAGTCATTCTCACACTCGACCGCGAAGACCGCAAGATGTCGTTGGGCTTGAAACAACTCAAAGCCGACCCGTGGGAAACCATCGAACAACGTTACCCCATCGGTTCGCGTCATACGGCTCACGTACGCAACTTCACCACCTTTGGTGTCTTTGTAGAAATCGAAGAGGGCGTAGACGGATTGATTCACATCTCCGATCTGTCGTGGACGAAGAAGGTAAGACATCCGTCGGAATTCACCCAAATCGGTGCCGCAATCGACGTGATTGTGCTTGAGATAGACAAAGACAACCGTCGCCTGAGCCTCGGCCACAAACAACTCGAAGAGAATCCGTGGGATGTATTTGAAAGCGTATTCACCGTGGGTTCGATACACGAAGGAACCGTCATCGAAGTGCAAGACCGCGGTTCGGTGATTTCACTCCCCTACGGCGTGGAAGGCTTTGCCACTCCCAAGCATCTGGTGAAGGAGAACGGCACCCAAGCCCAACTCGACGAGAAGCTGCCCTTCAAGGTGTTGGAATTCAACAAAGATGCCCGCCGCATCATTCTTTCGCACAGCCGCGTATTTGAAGATGCCGCCCGCGCCGAAGCCCGTGCCGAAGAGCGCGCCGAGCGGAAAGCCGCTGCCAAGAAGAATGTAGCCAAGAAAGAAGAAGCTCCCATTCAAAACCAGACCGCATCAACCACACTTGGTGACATTGATGCCCTGGCGGCCCTCAAAGAGCAGATGGAAGCAGAACAGAAATAATCGGTCCATTAAACATTAGTTATTGAAGGAGTGTCCATGTGAATGGGCACTCTTTTTTTGTATCCGACCGTCTGCGGCTTCGGTTACAAACGAGCGCTCTTGCCCGTCTTTCCTGCAAATAGTAATCCTCTCACACGTATGAAAAAAAGAGTTTTCGCGATGCTTTGCCTCGTGGGATGCGCCCTGACACTGAGCGCACAAACATGGATATGGTATCCGGGCGACTACGAACTGTGGCTCGGCAATGAAATGAACAACCGTCGCACCGAACGGGGAGCCTTCTTCCCTCCCTTCTGGAAGATGGATAGCCACTATGTGCTGGTTGAGTTTAGCAAGGCGCTCGATTTGAAGAGTGCGGAGAACATCGACATCGCCGTGGAAGGACGCTACAATGTGAAGCTCGACGGCAAGCTGCTCTACGGACAGCCCTCCACCCTACTCCTGCCTGCCGGAAAGCATCAGCTCAACATCAAAGTGTACAACACCGCCACTGTACCCGCCCTCTTTGTGAAAGGAACAACGGTGAACAGCGATGCCACGTGGCGCGTCACCTTCGAAGACAAGGAGTGGATCGACGAGAGCGGAAAAGCCAGCGACACCTCCGCCACACACTATGCACAAGCCGGACATTGGAACTTCAACGAAGCCAACCTCACGCCCTCGAATTTCCGTCTGCCCACCAAGCAACAACAGCCGGTGAAGACCGAACCGGTGGCGGGTGGCGGACAACTGCTCGATTTCGGGAAAGAAACCTTTGGCACCATCTGCTTAGACAACCTGCGCGGCGAAGGAAACATCTGCCTCTACTACGGTGAGAGCCGCGAAGAAGCCCTCGACACGCTCTATTGCGAAACGCTCGACCGGTTAAGTGCCTCCCACCCCACCCCACTCTCCACCAAAGCCTTCCGTTACGTCTATCTCACCGCTTCGGGCACGGCCGCCTACGATAGTGCCTACATGCTCTACGAATACATGCCCGAAACGTATCTCGGAAGCTTCCGCAGCAACGACGAAGAGCTGAACCGCATCTGGGACGTGGGTGCCTACACCATGCACCTGACCACCCGCGAATTCTTCATCGACGGCATCAAGCGCGACCGCTGGGTATGGAGCGGCGATGCCATCCAAAGCTACCTGATGAACTACTACCTCTTCTTCGATAACGATGCGGTGAAGCGAACCATCTGGCTGCTGCGCGGCAAAGACCCCGTAACCAGCCACACCAACACCATCATGGACTACACCTTCTACTGGTTCCTGAGCATCTACGACTACTATCTCTACTCGGGCGACGTCGACTTCATCCGTCAACTCTATCCGCGGATGCAGACACTGATGGCCTATGTACTCGGCCGCACCAATGCCGACGGCATGGTAGAAGGATTGGCCGGCGACTGGGTGTTTGTAGATTGGGCGGATGGCTATCTCGACAAGAAAGGAGAGCTGTCGTTCGAGCAAGTACTCTTCTGCAAAAGTCTCGAAACCATGTCGCTCTGCTCGCAGCTGGCCGGTGACCAGCAGGGTGCCAAGCAATATGCCGACCTGGCCGCCTCGCTCCGTGCCAAACTCATCCCCCTATTCTGGGATCCGCAGCAACAAGCCCTGGTGCACAACCGCATCGGCGGTAAGCAGAGCCGCACCGTTACCCGTTACGCCAACATGTTTGCCGTCTTCTACGGCTATCTGGATGCCGACAAGCAGCAAGCCATCAAAGAATCGGTGCTCTACAACGACAGCATCCTGAAGATTACCACTCCCTACATGCGTTTCTACGAACTGGAAGCACTCTGTGCGCTGGGCGAGCAGACACGCGTGATGCAAGAGATGAAAGCCTACTGGGGCGGTATGCTCCGCCAGGGCGCCACCACGTTTTGGGAGAAATACAACCCCACCGACCGCGGGCGCGAACACCTGGCCATGTATGGCCGTCCCTACGGCAAGAGCCTGTGTCATGCCTGGGGAGCCAGCCCCCTCTATCTGTTGGGTAAATACTATTTGGGCGTTCGTCCCCTCAAAGCCGGCTACGAAGAGTTTGCCGTCACCCCCGTGCTGGGCGGTCTTAAATGGATGGAGGGCGATGTGCCCACCCCGCAAGGCAAGATTCACGTCTACATGGACGGACGCACCATCAAAGCCAGCACCGACGGCGGGAGCGGTTATCTCTATTTCCAAAGCAAAAAGAAACAGCCCAAGGTATCCGGCGGCGTGGCCGAAAACCTGGGGCAGGGAGCCTTCCGTGTGAAGATGACGGGGGGAGAGGTAACGGTTCGTTATTGAGGGTTGCTATTTCGCCTGTACTTCTTACATAGAAGTAGCAGTAAGGGTTAGGTAATGCTTTCTTTTGAGGACGTAAATTAAGCTGTGAACCAGGTTTATTTCTTTTCGCTGGTTGACACAGTTTAGTTTACGTCCTTTGAATAGGATTCACCATGTCAATAGTTATTTGGTATTTTCAAGAATAACTAAAAATCATAGAAACATTACTTCGCTGTATAATCAATAAATGGATAGCCGGATTCATCATCAACAGTCATAAAGTAATCATGTCGAAATAGAATGTCTATAATATATCGTTCTTCTTCATTCGTAACTTTCTCTAATACCATCGTCTGTTTATCACAAAATAGGGGTGAGGCTAATAAATTCTCGACCTTCCCCTGATAAATAGAATCAATTCTTCGCTGAGGTATTACGATATATTTTTGAAGGGATACATACACTATACTATCCACCGTTAGTGTGTCTCTATTTTCTAATACTTGTAATAATCTTCGCTTGTATAATCTTTCTGGCATACGAATACGTGCATACAATTCCTCATTCTGTAAAACAACACGAGATTTATTATTTGCATATCTTACATCCAGGGAGATGTACATACTTGAAAACGTAACATTGGATGCAAGTCTCTTATACCTATTGTTATTACAAGCATATAAAGCTAATATTGTAAGTAAGAATAGTGTCAACTTATTCCATGGGATTATCTGGTATTTTTTCATATCATTATTAGCGATAGAATGATTGTAGATTTGTTATCTCATATTTGCCTAACTTCATTATGGACTTGCATTTGGATAAATGATGATTGGTAGGACTTCTTTCATTTTTGGGGGACGAGAAAGAGACGGTAACCATTTCAGTTCATTATTGAAAATGTTATATAAGGTATCTCTAACGTTTTTGGGAAGCCATACGTCCTCTTTCTTTTGAATGAATCTTATATCAACTGCATTTCCACATTGATCAACATAAAAGGATATGATAGCGTGAAGGGTATCTCGAATATCATACTGATATATAGCCTTTGCACGACTTGCAATATATTTATAGATACTGTCCTTCCCATTTGGGAAGATTAGGTCTCCTTTATAGTATTGTTTTTTATGAATAGGCACTCCCTCTGCAATTGAAGATTCTATCAATCTCCATAACGTATCATCTATTGGATATAGCCTATCGTTATCGCTTACATAGAAATTTCCCACACAAATAGTAGAGATGAGAGTATCTGTAAACAAATACAGTTTACATCTTACGTCTATATTCCCTTTATTATCAGACTCTTTTTTTGCTATGTTGGAAAGTATCCTTCTAAATTCACTAATATGTTTTTATTGCTGTCCGATAAAACCTTTGGTAGCATCTAAGAGTTAGGGCTGACTTCCTTTGCGGAGCCAGCCCTTTTGGTTATAATTGTCGTCGCCAAACAAAACAAATGTAACCATGGGCA
>JAISHB010000006.1 GCA_031262785.1 Prevotellaceae bacterium | reverse complement strand
AGGTACGGTTCGTCTGCACATCGAGCATGTGGCACTTTCGGAACTCTTCGATTTGATCGAAAAAGGGGCTCGTGCTTTTGAACTTAAACGGCTCACACTCGAGGTGCGGCCTACCACGGCGGTGGTCAAAGCCGATCGCGCCCTGACGCTCTTCATGATTAACACGCTGGTGGAGAATGCGCGCAAATTCACTCCCCCGGGCGGGAGGGTGTCAGTAAGCGCCCGGGTGCAGGATGAAGGAGAACTAATTGAAATAGCGGTGGAGGATACCGGCATCGGACTGACTCCCGCAGAGGTGGCACACATCACTACCGACAAGGTGTACGATCCGCATCAGATAGGTCTTGCACAAACCGGCAACGCCGAATTGCTCAAGAACAAAGGAAGCGGCTACGGCTTGATGAACTGCCGCGGAATCATGGAGAAATACCGCAAATCGAGTCCGCTGTTTCGCAGTTGCACCTTCGGGGTGGAAAGCAGGGTGGGGCAGGGAAGCCGCTTCTATTTCCGCCTGCCTTCGGGAGTGCGTAAGACGGTGATGATGCTGTTGTGTGCATGCACTGCCGGCTTCACTTTTGCCCAAACGGTGCCTGCGGACGAAGAGGGTGCCTACGAAGTGTTGCTCAACCGTGCTTCGGACTATGCCGATGAGGCCTATTTCAGCAATGTCGACGGACGCTTCGAGCAAGCCTTGTGTGATGTTGATTCGGCCATAGCCTGCCTCAATGCCCACTACCGGCGTTATGTTTCAACCCCCACCGACTTCATGACGCTTACGGGCGAAGAGGAACAGGCTCAGCCGGCCGAGTTGGTGTGGTGGCACAGCACGTTCGACTCCGACTTTCACGTCATCTTGGATATTCGCAACGAGGCGGCGGTGGCTTTTCTGGCACTCAAGCAGTGGGATGCCTACTACTATAATAATACCATCTATACCACCCTGTACAAATTGTTGGGAGAAGACCGCTCGCTCGAGGCCTATTGCCGCACGCTGGAACGGTCGGCCGGCAACCGGCAGGTGGGTATCTTGCTTTTCATCGGATTGGTCTGTGCCCTGTTGGCCGGCTATTACATTCTCTACATACGCAAACGCCTGGCCAATCGTTGGAATCTCGAACAGGTCTTTGAAATCAACAAGCAACTCTTTGCCGCCGCAGTGGTGGAAGAGCCGTCGGAAGAGGAGGTGCGCGACATCCCCGAACGAATGGCGCGGAAAGCCTTCGATGCGGTCAATGAATTAATTCCCATCAACCGAATGCTCATCCGGGTGCAATCCGACGAAACGACTCCTTCCGACGGTCAGACGGACGGCATGCTCGCATTTCCGCTGCGGGTGGAATCCGATGCCGATTCGGCCTACGTGGGAACGCTCTATTTGGAGTTGCGCGAGGTGCGCCTGTCGGAAGATATGCGGTTGTTGCTCCAACTTGTGGCACGTTACATGGCCATTGTGATTAACAATGCCGTGGTGCAGCTCTCTTCGCGCTATCACGACATCGAAACGGCACTCGACCAGGCTGCACGCGCCAACCGTGAAGACGAACAGTTGCACGTGCAAAACATGGTGCTGGACAACAGTTTGTCGACCATTAAACACGAAACCAGCTACTATCCCACTAAAATCAAGCTGTTGATCACCAAATTGCGCACCGGTGGATTGTCGGCCGAGGCACAAGAGGAGACGATTCGTTCCATCGACGAACTGGTGACCTATTACAAGGGCATTTTCACCATCCTGAGCCGCTGCGCATCCCGACCGCTCGAAGAGATTACCTTCCGGCGAACCACCCTCGAGGTGCAACAGCTTCTAAGCTACGCCCGGCAATATTTTCAAAAGGCAATCGCCAAAACTTCCGCCCGCATCACCTTGGTTGTGGAAGAGAGCGGCGACGGCTGCGTGGTGGGCGATCCGACCGAGCTTCGCTACCTGCTGGAATGTTTGCTCGACGAAGCGTTGACCTCTCCGCTGGAGGGAACACTCTTGCTCAGCGCTGCCGACAACGGCGATTACATCCGTTTTAGCTTCACCGACCGGCGCCGCAACAAAAGTACCGAAGAGCTGAACACGCTCTTCTATCCGCACCTCGGACAGCATGCGGTCTATCTGGTGGGAAAACAAATCATACGCGAACACGACGAATATGCCGGCCGCCGCGGCTGTCGAATCAATGCCGAGCAGACTCCGGGCGGAGGATTTACCCTCTACTTCACCATCCCCAAAAAACAGTAACGAATCAGATGTATATGAACACTTCGTCTCAAACATTCAGCGTCATCATTGTGGAAGACGTAAAACTCGAACTAAAAGGCACGGAAGAGATTTTCAGAAATGAAATACCTGCCGCCCAAGTGATTGGAACAGCAATGACCGAACAGGAGTTTTGGCTGTTGATGGAACAACGCGTTCCGGATATGGTGCTACTCGACCTCGGACTGGGAGGCTCCACTACCATCGGCGTGGATATTTGCCGCAACATCGGCAAACAATATCCGGCCGTTCGGGTGCTGATCTTCACCGGAGAGATTCTCAATGAAAAGCTGTGGGTGGATGTGCTCGATGCCGGCGCAGACGGCATTATTCTGAAAACGGGCGAGTTGCTCACCAAAACAGATGTGGAAGCGGTGATGAACGGCAAACAATTGGTCTTTAACTATCCCATCCTGCAACGCATTGTCGAGCGCTTCAAACAATCGGTTCTGGGCGAGAGCAAACGGCAGGAAGCCATCATCGGCTACGACATCGACGAGTATGACGAGCGTTTTCTGCGTCACCTGGCATTGGGATATACCAAAGAGATGATTGCCAACCTGCGCGGGATGCCGTTCGGAGTGAAATCGCTCGAAAAACGGCAAGCCGACCTTATCAACCGGCTCTTTCCAACCGACGAACGCACTGGTATTAATGCCACCCGTCTGGTAGTCCGTGCGCTCGAGTTGCGCATTATCGATCTCGACCATTTGGAAGCTGATGATGAATAGACAAATCCGCATTCCCCAGCCGGCCACCATGTTTTTGCTCCTCACGCTGCTGGTGGTGCTGCTCTCGTGGATATTCGACGTCTACGGATTGAGTGTGGAACATCCGCAAACCGGTGAAGAGATACGGGTGCAGAGTTTGCTCAGTGCGGAGGCTATTCGCTGGATGTTGCGTCATGTGGCAACCAATTTCACCGGTTTTGCACCTTTGGGATTGGTGGTGGTGGCTATGTTCGGCATTGGCGTAGCCGCTCATTCGGGTTTGCTGGATGCGGTGCTCCGGCGCCATTCGCGCAACAAACGGACACCCCGCAACGTGGTGCTTTTTGTGGTGATCCTGGGTATTCTCTCGAATGTACTGGGCGATGCGGGCTACGTAATGTTGTTGCCCATCGCCGCCACGCTGTTTCATTCCGTCGGATTGCATCCGGTGGCGGGAATCATCACTGCGTATGTCTCCGTGGCGTGCGGATATAGTGCCAACATCGTTCCCACTACGTTCGATGCCATGTTATCGACCTTCACCCAAGAGGCGGCCGATCGGTCGGGATTTCCTTCCGGATATGCCGGTCCGCTGGCGAACTACTTCTTCCTGGCTCTGTCCACCGTGCTGCTCACGGTGATTATCTACACGGTTACACGCCGCAAACTTCTTCCGATGCTCGGGAGTTACGAGGCAGGGTTCAGCGGCTACAAACAACTCTCCCGCAAAGAGCGACGGGCACTTATCGCCGCTCTGCTGACCGGACTTTTCTATGCCTTGCTGATTGGGTGGGCAACCTTTTCGTCGTGGGGTATTCTGCGCAGCGTAAACGGCGGATTGATTCGTTCGCCTTTCATCGAAGGCATTCTGTTCCTGCTCTCTCTGGGATTTGGATTGATGGGAACGGTCTATGGGTTTGCCTCGGGTCGCTACCGTTCCGATGCCGATGTGATAGAGGGATTGACACAACCCATGCGTCTGTTGGGTGTCTACTTTGTGATTGCTTTCTTTGCCGCACAAATGTGCGCCTGTTTCGACTATTCACACTTAGACAAGTGTCTTTCCATCATGGGAGCGGACATGCTTTCCTCGCTCCACATCGGCAAACTATGGATACTCATACTGTTTGTGCTCTTCACCGCGCTGATCAATCTGATTATGGTTTCGGCCACCTCCAAATGGACTTTCATGGCTTTCATTTTCGTCCCTTTCTTTGCCCGAGCAGGCATCGCGCCCGATATTGTGCAATGTGCCTTTCGCATCGGAGACAGCGCAACCAATGCCATTGCACCGTTCATGTTTTACCTGCCGCTTGTATTCACCTACCTGCAACAATACGATAAACAGGCAACGTACGGGTCGCTCTTTGGCTACACATGGCGCTATTCACTTTACATTCTTCTGGCTTGGTTGCTTCTTTTCATCTGCTGGTATGCTTTAGGATGGCCGATGGGAATTTGAAGGAATTGCTATCTCGAATTTGCATTTTCTGCTATTTTTCTACCAAAAAAAGTTTCACGGTATGTGAAATATACGTAGCTTTGCGGTCTTTTAACAAAAAAAGAATTATCTAACAGTATAAAACAATCAGTTTATTTACATTCATGGACAAAAAAAGAGTATATACCTTTGGAAACGGCCAAGCAGAAGGTAAGGCCGATATGCGTAATCTGCTGGGTGGCAAGGGAGCTAATCTGGCTGAAATGAATCTAATCGGGGTTCCCGTTCCTCCCGGATTTACCATCACGACCGATGTTTGCACCGAGTATTACGAGATGGGACAAGATCAAGTGGTTGCCCTGTTGAAAAACGAAGTGGAAAATGCCATTGCACATGTAGAATCATTGATGCGCTCCAAATTCGGAGACATTGAAAATCCGTTATTGGTTTCGGTACGCTCCGGAGCACGCGCTTCGATGCCCGGCATGATGGATACGATTCTGAATCTGGGTTTGAACGACGAAGTGGTGGAAGGACTTACCCGTAAAACCGGCAATGCACGCTTTGCCTGGGATTCGTACCGCCGCTTTGTGCAGATGTACGGCGACGTAGTGTTGGGCATGAAACCCACCAACAAAGAAGAGATCGATCCGTTTGAAGCCATTATAGAAGAGGTAAAACACGCCAAAGGTGTGACGCTCGACAACCAATTGGAAGTGGAAGACCTCCAAGCATTAGTTGCCAAGTTTAAAGCTGCCGTGAAAGAACGCACCGGCAAAGATTTCCCCACCTGCGCCTACGAACAACTTTGGGGTGCCATCTGCGCCGTATTCAATTCTTGGATGAACGAACGTGCCATTCTTTATAGAAAGATGGAAGGCATACCCGACGAATGGGGAACAGCCGTGAGCGTACAAGCCATGGTTTTCGGAAACATGGGCGAAACATCGGCCACCGGCGTATGCTTCAGTCGGGATGCCGGCACCGGCGAAGATCTGTTTAACGGCGAATACCTGATTAATGCCCAGGGCGAAGATGTGGTGGCCGGTATCCGTACACCGCAGCAAATCACCAAAATCGGTTCGCAACGTTGGGCGGAACTGGCCGGCGTGAGCGAAGAAGATCGTGCCTCTAAATATCCTTCGATGGAAGAGGCCATGCCTACCATATACCAACAGTTGGATGCCATCCAAACCAAACTGGAGAATCACTATCGCGACATGCAAGACATGGAGTTCACCGTACAAGAAGGCAAGCTTTGGTTCCTGCAAACCCGTAACGGTAAACGCACCGGAGCCGCTATGGTGAAAATAGCCGTCGATCTGTTGCACCAAGGTATGATCGACGAGAAAACCGCCCTGATGCGTTGCGAACCCAACAAACTCGACGAATTACTTCACCCCATCTTCGACAAAGCAGCCCTGAAAGCTGCCAAGGTGTTAACCCGCGGCTTGCCCGCATCACCCGGTGCGGCCACCGGACAAATTGTGTTCTTTGCCGACGATGCCGCCCAGTGGTATGCCGACGGCAAGAAGGTGGTCATGGTGCGCATTGAAACATCGCCCGAAGACTTGGCCGGTATGGCTGTTGCAGAAGGAATTCTCACCGCACGCGGCGGTATGACTTCACACGCAGCGGTAGTTGCACGCGGCATGGGTAAATGCTGTGTATCGGGTGCCGGAGCTTTAAATATCGATTACAAGGCACGCACCGTAGAGATAGACGGCATCTTACTCAAAGAAGGCGACTTTATCTCACTAAACGGAAGCACCGGCGAAGTGTATAACGGTAAGGTGGAAACCAAAGCCGCCGAACTATCGGGCGATTTTGCCGAACTGATGTCGCTGGCCGACAAATACACCAAATTGCAGGTGCGCACCAATGCCGACACGCCGCACGATGCCGAAGTAGCCCGCCAGTTTGGTGCCGTAGGAATCGGATTGTGCCGCACCGAACACATGTTCTTCGAGGGAGAAAAAATCAAAGCCATGCGCGAGATGATTCTGGCCGAAAACGCAGAGGGTCGCAGCAAAGCATTGGCAAAGATTCTGCCCTATCAACAAGAAGACTTTAAAGGTATCTTCCGTGCCATGGCCGGATATCCCGTAACGGTTCGCCTGCTCGATCCGCCGTTGCACGAGTTTGTTCCCCACGATGTAAAAGGACAACAAGAAATGGCCGATGCCATGGGTGTAACCCTTCAATACATCCAACAGCGCGTCAATGCATTGCACGAACAGAATCCGATGCTCGGACACCGCGGTTGCCGTTTGGGAAATACCTATCCGGAAATCACGCAGATGCAAACCCGTGCCATCTTGGGTGCTGCCCTCGAATTGAAAGCCGAAGGAGTGGAAACACATCCCGAAATCATGGTACCGCTGACCGGCATCTTGTATGAGTTTAAAGAACAAGAAACGGTGATACGTACCGAAGCAGCCAAACTCTTCGAAGAAACAGGCGATAGCATCGACTTCAAAGTGGGCACGATGATTGAGATTCCGCGTGCAGCCCTCACAGCCAATCGCATTGCTTCGTCGGCAGAGTTTTTCTCCTTTGGAACCAACGACCTCACACAGATGACCTTCGGTTATTCGCGTGACGACATTGCCTCCTTCCTGCCCATCTATCTGGAGAAGAAGATTCTCAAAGTTGACCCCTTCCAGGTGCTCGATCAAAACGGAGTGGGACAATTGGTTCGCATGGCCACCGAAAAAGGACGTGCCATTCGTCCCGACCTCAAGTGCGGCATTTGCGGAGAACACGGCGGTGAGCCTTCTTCCGTGAAGTTCTGTCACCGTGTGGGATTAAACTACGTAAGTTGTTCGCCTTTCCGTGTGCCCATTGCCCGTTTGGCGGCCGCTCAAGCAGCTATCGAAGATTTGAAATAAGTACTGATTCGATAGAAACAGCCACAAAAGGGCGTAAATCTGAAACGATTTACGCCCTTTTTCTATAAAAAAGTTGTTCCATTAGCCATTCCATTTACTTTTCTTCACTATATTTGTGCCGATTGATTGCACCTGTAAATAGCTAACAGACCTTTATAAAATAAAGAGCAGAATTATGTCATCGAATCTTTTTATCTCCTACCTGTCCGGGATAACACATTTCGTGGAGAAGAATGATATTATCATTCTGAGCGCCATCACTATTGTTATCCTCTTCCTATTCATTTTAATCTATATGCAAATCAGCAAGTCGAAACAGCTGAGAACCATGCAGCAGATGAAGGAGCTGGCCGAACAGAGCAACGAACTCAAAACTGCTTTTATCGCCAACATGACGCACGAGTTGCGCACCCCGCTGAATGCCATCATCGGATTTATCAGTGTGCTGGCCGAAACCGACAACCTGGGACGGGAAGAACGACTCTTCTTCCTCAAGGAGATAAACATGAACAAAGATTTTCTGCTTCAAACCATCAACGATTTGCTGGACTATTCCAAAATTGAAGCCGATACGCTCGAATACAAAGAAGAAGAGGTGGATATTAACGTCCTGCTGATGGAGATTTGCATGAGTGAAAGCCGGCGTCCGCACTCCTCCGACATTCAGGTTGAGTTTACCGAGAGGCTTCCGCAATGTCGTTTCAAGATAGACAAGATACGGTTTACGCAAGTGGTCAGCAATTTGGTTCAAAACGCCCTGAAGTTTACCGAACAGGGCAGCGTGAAAGTGGGCTATCGCCGACTGACCAACAACAATTACTATTTCTATGTGGAAGATACCGGATGCGGCATTGATGAAGGGAAGCGGAAGGTGATTTTCGATCGTTTTGTGAAGATGAACAACAACATTCGGGGAACCGGATTGGGATTGTCCATTGCCAAATCTATCATTGAACACTATGGCGGAGGCATCGGTGTAGAATCAAAAAAGGGTGAAGGTTCTACATTCTACTTCACCCTTCCTGCCGAATTGGAATTTAGCGAATACGGCAAGTTTTAAAAGCGTTGGTTCAGACCTTACAACCTGTTACCTACCACCTCCCAGTCTATAATGTTCCAAAGAGCGGCCAGGTGATCGGCGCGGCGATTCTGGTAATCGAGGTAGTAAGCATGTTCCCACACATCAAAACCAAGTAGCGGTTTCAATCCTGCGCGTACAGGGTTGCCGCCGTTGGCCTCTTTGGTGATAACCAGCTTACCATTCTTATCTACCGACAGCCAGGCCCATCCCGAACCAAACAGCGCTACCGCTTCCGCCGTAAAAGCTTTTTTGAAGTCTTCGAAGCTTCCGAAGTCGCGGTTAATCAGTTCGGCCAGTTTACCGGTAGGCACCGTAGAGGCGGGCTTGGGATTGAACTGGAGGAAATAGAGCGTATGATTCAAAACCTGTCCGGCATTGTTGTAGATAGCACCATCGGGGGCGGTAGCAACAATGGCTTCGAGACCTTTGGTTTCATACGGGGTTCCCTTTACCATGTTATTCAAGTTGTTTACATACGTCTGTAAATGCTTACCATAGTGGAATTCTACGGTCTGCTGACTGATTACAGGTTCCAATGCATTGGATGCATACGGAAGTTTTGGCATCTCATGAGTCATAATTGTGATCATTAATGTTGTTAATAAAATATTCATTCTTGCTTTCTGTTGGTTATAATGTTTTCATTTAACGCCAGAAGCAGGCAAAAGGTTCATGGGGAGAGCGAGAAATGAAATGCGCAGTTCAATCAATAACCCACTCCTTATTATAAGGTACAATCTTCGAGGGATGATAATAGATTCCCTCGCGGGTGGGAATACTCAGCACATAGGTGCGTCCGCTGCGATTCTGCAAGAACGTATCGCGCAGCCACGGATTAGCCTCCTTGAGTTGGGCATAGAAAATGCCGTGTTCTTTGGCAAAAGCGGCCAGGTTGTCGATGCCGGTGGTTACGCTCACCCGGGTGCAGGGAATCGGAGGATAAAGTTGCTCACTTTTGAGCAAAAAGCCGTAGCGCGAAGGATGACTCATCACGGTTTTGGCTGCCAGCAACCGAAACAGATAGCGGGAGGTCTCTTCAGCGAGCCAAAGGTCTGTGGCCTTGTCGACCAGCTGTTTTTGCCTGGCCGATGAGATGCGTTGTTGTCCGCCGTTGTAGGAGGCGGCCACGCAGAGCCAGTCGCCGAACTTGTCGTAAGCCTCCCGAAGATAACGGCAGGCGGCGCGGGTGGCTTTTTCCGTATGATACCGCTCGTCGATGTTCTCGCCCACCTCCAGCCCATAGTCGCGACCGGTTTTGGGCATGAATTGCCAAATGCCGGCGGCACCGGCCGGACTGCGTGCCGAGTATTGGAGGTTGCTCTCAATCACGGCCAGGTATTTCAAATCGTCGGGAAGGTTGTTTTCGCGCAAGATGGGTTCGATAAGCGGAAACAGCCGATTGGCACGTTTGATGATCAGCAGGGTGTTGGAGTGCATGTAGGTGAACGAGAGCAGTTCGCGGTCCATGCGTTCACGCAAATCGTTGCGGAGCAACTCAATCTGCTGACCGGCAAACTCCACGCGCTCGGGTACGGTAGGCGAGGTGACGCCATAGGGCACTTCCGATTGCAAACCGCCCCGTTCGGTGGCGTTTAAGGTGCGATAGCCAACTAAGAAGGTGCAGGCGACCAGGGCGGTGCCAATGGCAATCATAACCCTCGAAAGCAATGGTTTGGAGGTTTTCTTCATCATATCTCTTATTGTTTTTTGGGATGCTTTGTCTCAAGCGGCTCCAAAGGTACGAAAACTATCCCGTTCGAGCGTCATAGCGCTTTTTTGTAATGGATTATTTCAGATGGACTCATCATTGCCCTTTTTTGTAAAGGATTATTTCAGACGGACTCATCATTGCCCTTTTTTGTAATGGATTATTTCAGATGGACACTTCACAGCTCTTTTTTGTAATGGATTATTTCAGATGGAGACTTCACAACCCTTTTTTGTAATGGATTATTTCAGATGGACACTTCGCAACCCTTTTTTGTAATGGATTATTTCACGCGGACACTTCACAACCCTTTTTTGTATTGGATTATTTCACGCGGACACTTCACAGCTCTTTTTTGTATTGGATTATTTCAGATCAGGTTTTCACAGCGCCAAGAAGCTCTTTCTCCAAAAATAACGTATCTTCGCGACCTCATTATCAACCCCTTTTTTAGATGCAAAAAGCCATACTCTTTGCGATGCTCGTTCTTTTTACGGGCTACGCCACCACCGCCGCCGCACAGCCGGCTGCCACCCCCATGCCCGTTGCCGCGACACATCCGTGGAGCGGCCTTAAAATCGGCTATCTGGGCGACTCCATTACCGACCCGCGCAACGGGGGAGGGAAGATTACCAAGTATTGGCAGTTTCTGCAGGAATGGTTGGGCATCACGCCCTACGTCTACGGCATCAGCGGACGCCAGTGGAACGACATTCCCCGGCAGGCCGAGCGACTCAAAGCCGAACATCCGGACATAGACGGTATCTTGGTCTTCATCGGTACCAACGACTTCAATGCCGGCATACCCATAGGCCACTGGTTTACCCAACAGGAAGAAACGGTCTATGCCGCCCGTGGCCGGGAAAAGGGAATGGTCAGCCGGATGCACCGCACGCCCGTCCTTTCGGACAGCACCTTTTGCGGGCGCATCAACCGGGGAATCCTCCGGCTCAAACAGCTCTTTGGCGACAAGCAAATCATCTTGCTCACGCCGCTGCATCGCGGGCTGTTTAACCGTAGCGAAAGCAACGTGCAACCCGACGAAAACTATCAAAACCGTTGTGGGGAGTATGTCGATGCCTACGTGCAGGCCATCAAAGAGGCGGGAAACATCTGGAGCATTCCGGTGATTGATCTGAATGCCATTGCCGGCATCCAACCGATGGTTGACGAGCAAAAATTCTATTTCAATGACAGCCAGACCGATTTGCTGCACCCCGGCAGCGACGGACACCGACGCATTGCCCGCACACTGATGCAGTGGTTGCTGCTTTTCCCTCCGCTATGAGGCGCGATTGACCCGCATCACGTGCAACCAGCCGTAGAGTCCCAGGAGAATGACTAACAGGGTTTGCACGGCGTGTACAATCAGGGCGTAGATGCCCGCATCGGTGGCGCTCACTCCGTAGAGCATCATCATGGTGATGATGGCAAAATGCCACGGGCCTGCTCCGTTTGGCGTGGGCACCAACACGGCTACCGTGCCGGCCACGAACATCACTAAGCCGGCCATCATTCCCAGGTGGGCGGTGAACGAAAAGCAATAGAAGGTGAAATAGAAGTGGAAATAGTAGCACACCCAAATCAAGAGGGTGTATAGGGCGTAGCGCCAGGGACTTTTCAACTCTTTGAGGGTGCCGATGCCGCGCCAGATGCTAAAGGCGGTCTGTTTGACCCGCTCGAAATAGCTCAGCGTGCGCACCAGGTGAACGGCCAGCCAAAGGATGCCGGCCACGCATCCCAAGGCCACATAGAACCAGGGCGAGGTGATCAGGTTGACGAGCGAGGGAATCTTGGTACCCGTCTGCTCGAAGAAGGTAAAGAACACGCGGGTTTGAACCAGAAAAGCCATCAGGGCGATTCCCACCATACATATCACATCAACCACCCGTTCGGTAATCACCGTACCTAAGGCTTTGGCAAAAGGGACGCGATCGTAATGATCAAGCATGGCACAACGAAACACTTCGCCCGAACGGGGCACGACCAAGTTGGCGGCATACATCACAAAGATGCCGTCGATACAATTGCTTATCCGGGGATGTTCGCCCAGGGGCGATAGGGTTTGATGCCAGCGATAACCGCGCAACAGGTGGCTCAGTATGCCAAAAAGTAACGAATAGAACATCCACGCCCAGTTTGTCGCATGTAACAGCACCTCTTGCACGTGCGAAAAATCGAAATCACGATAGACCCAATACAAAATAAAACCACCCAGGAGGAGGGGAATTACAATCTTGATGCTCTTTTTTGCCACTTTCTATGTTCTTTAGTCACTGTACTTCGTTGAAAAGAAGTACCTTTGTCGGCTGCAAAAGTAACGATTATACGGATATATGCGCGTAGTACGGCCTAAAAAGTTTCTCGGACAACACTTCCTCAAAGATCAGTCTATTGCCCGACGTATCGCCGACACGGTAGATGCCTATCCGACTTTGCCCATCCTCGAGGTGGGCGCGGGCACCGGAGTTCTGACCGGCTATCTGCTCGAGAAGCAACGACCGCTCCGGGTGGTGGAGGTTGATTACGAATCGACCGCCTATTTGCGCAAAACCTATCCGCAACTCGAAGAACACATCATTGAAGACGATTTTCTGCAGATGAACCTCTCGCGCCTGTTTGGCGGCCGACCGTTTGTGCTCACCGGCAACTATCCCTATAACATCTCCAGCCAAATCTTCTTCAAGATGCTCGAGAACAAGGAGCAAATACCCTGTTGTACCGGAATGATTCAAAAGGAGGTAGCCCAGCGCATAGCCGCCTCTCCGGGCAGCAAAACCTACGGCATCTTGAGCGTACTCATTCAGGCATGGTACCGGGTGGAGTATCTTTTTACGGTAGATGCCGGGGTGTTCGATCCGCCGCCCAAAGTACAAAGCGCCGTGATTCGCATGCAGCGCAACGACACCGTCGAACTGGGATGCAATCCGGAATTGTTCCGCCGCGTAGTCAAAACCACCTTTAACCAACGCCGCAAAACGTTGCGCAACTCCCTTAAACCGCTGCTGGGGAAAACGCAGACGTTGCCCGAAGAAGCCCTTTTAACCAAGCGTCCGGAACAACTTTCACTCGAGGAATTTATCCACCTGACCCATTACGTAGAGCAGCTTTTAACCCACTAACGAAATTCGGAAATGGACGAAACATACATCACCAACGTCAAGCAACTTATCGAGCAGAAAGAGGCCGATCAGTTGAAAACGCTGTTGGCCGCGCTGCATCCGGCCGACATTGCCGAGCTGTGCAACGACCTGGAAGCCGAAGAGGCCTCTTGGGTCTACCGGCTGTTAGACAACGAAACGGCCGCCGATGTGCTGATGGAGATGGACGAAGATGTGCGCAAGGAGTTTCTCGAACTGCTTCCTTCCGAAACCATTGCCAAACGCTTCGTAGACTACTTGGACACCGACGATGCCGTCGATTTGATACGTGAGCTGGATGAAGACAAACAAGAAGAGGTCATCTCGCACATCGAAGACATCGAACAGGCCGGCGACATTGTAGACTTGCTCAAATATGACGAAGACACCGCCGGCGGACTCATGGGACGCGAAATGGTGATTGTCAACGAAAACTGGAGTATGCCCGAATGCCTCAAGGAGATGCGTCTGCAAGCCGAACAGCTCGATGAAATCTACTACGTGTACGTGGTTGACGACGAGCAACGTCTGCAAGGCGTCTTTCCCCTGAAGAAGATGATTACCTCGCCGTCGGTATCCAAAGTGAAGCATGTGATGAAAAAAGACCCGGTCTCGGTGCATGTGGATACTCCCATCGACGAGGTGGTGCAAATTATCGAAAAGTATAACTTGGTCTCGGTGCCGGTGGTCGACAGCATCGGCCGTCTGTTGGGACAAATCACCGTCGACGACGTGATGGACGAAGTGCGCGAGCAATCCGAACGCGACTATCAGTTGGCTTCCGGTTTGTCGAGCGATGTGGAAACCGATGACAAGGTAACCCGTCAAACGGCTGCCCGTTTGCCCTGGTTGCTCATCGGCATGATAGGGGGCATTGGGAACTCGGTGATTCTGGGCAATTTCGACACCACCTTTGTCACCCATCCCGAAATGGCGCTCTATATTCCGCTCATCGGGGGCACGGGCGGTAATGTGGGGACGCAATCCTCGGCCATTGTGGTGCAAGGATTGGCCAACAGTTCACTCGATGCCAAAGACCTGGCCAAACAAATCAGCAAAGAGTCGGTCGTGGCGCTGATCAATGCAACCATCATATCCATGCTGGTCTACATCTATAATTTTGTGCGTTTCGGAGCCACCGCCACGGTGACCTATTCGGTTTCCATCAGCCTGTTCTCGGTGGTGATGTTTGCCTCCATATTCGGCACCTTGGTACCGATGACACTCGAAAAACTAAAAATAGATCCGGCCATCGCCACCGGCCCTTTCATTGCCATCACCAACGATATAATAGGTATGATGCTCTACATGGGAATCACCGTATTACTCTCCTGAAAATGAGAAAAGATGAAAAAACTAAGAAAAAAAACCTAAAGTGAGGATATTATTTTATAAGTTTGCAACCATAATGTAACCCAACAGGGAAAACCCCTTTAAAAAGCATAATGACAATGACGGACACTCATGACACTAACCCTACCGAAAAAACGGTAAAGTTAGAAGAAGAACCAACAGCAGTAACGGCTTCCGAGCCTATCACGGACGTACCCCAACCAACAGTCGCTTCGGCAGAAGAAACCGTCGCTTCGGAAAACGCATTTCCCCCAAATGAACCGCCAACCCAAGAGCAGGTGGTTACCGAAGAAGATGCTACCAAGAAATGTACGAAAGAAGAGGTCCTGGCCAAGCTCGGTGAAATTGCCGAGAATGCCGAAGAGGCAAGCAAGCAAGAGATTGATAGTTTGAAGCAGGCCTTCTATAAATTACATAATGCCCAGCTCGACGCACTCAAGCTACAATTCGTCGAACAGGGAGGAGAGGAGAGTGCATTTACTCCGCCTGCCGACAAACAGGAAGAGGAGTTCAAACAACTCATGTCCGTCATTAAAGAGAAAAGAAACTCCATGTCTACCGAGCTGGAGAAGCAGAAAGAGATGAACCTGCAAATCAAGCTTTCGATTATCGAAGAGCTGAAAGACTTGGTAGAATCGCCCGAAGACACCAGTAAATCATACGCCGAATTCAAGAGACTGCAACAGCAATGGAACGACATTAAATTGATTCCGCAAGGTCGCCTCAACGAGCTTTGGAAGAACTATCAGCACTATGTGGAGAAGTTCTACGACCTGCTCAAGCTAAATAACGAGTTCCGCGAATACGACTTCAAAAAGAACCTCGAAATCAAGCAGCGTCTGTGTGAAACGGCCGAAAAGCTGGCCGATGAAAAAGACATCGTATCGGCTTTCCATCAATTACAGAAACTACATCAGGAATACCGCGATACCGGTCCGGTAGCCAAAGAGTTGCGCGATGAGCTGTGGGGACGCTTCAAAGCGGCCTCTACGGTTATCAACCGTCGTCACCAACGTCATTTCGAACTGCTCAAAGAGACCGAACAGCACAATCTCGACCAAAAAACCGTGATCTGCGAAATCGTGGAATCGATTGACTATAACGAACTGACCCATCACAGCGCGTGGGATGCCAAAACCCGGGAGGTGATTGCCCTGCAAAACAAATGGAAAGGAATCGGTTTTGCTCCGCATAAAGTGAATGTGAAAATCTTCGAGCGCTTCCGTAAGGCATGCGATGAGTTCTTCCGCAAAAAAGGAGAGTTCTTCAAATTACTCAAAGAGGGAATGAATGTCAACCTCGAAAAGAAACGCGAGCTGTGCAAGAAAGCCGAAGAGATGAAAGACAGCACCGATTGGAAAGAGACGGCCGAACGCTTCTCGCAATTGCAGAAAGAGTGGAAAACCATCGGTCCCGTCCCCAAGAAACACTCCGAGGTGGTATGGAAAAGATTTATCTCGGCATGCGATTACTTCTTCGAGCAAAAAGGAAAATCCACCTCCTCACACCGTTCCGCAGAGCTGGAAAACCTCAGCAAGAAAAAGAGCGTAATCGAACAGCTCACCGCCATTCAAGAGAGCATGGATGCCGATGAAGCCACCCAGCAAGTGCGCCAACTCATGAAAGAGTGGAACAACATCGGCCACGTACCTTTTAAAGAGAAAGACAAGCTGTTTAAACGCTACAATAACCAACTCGACCGTTTGTTTAAGCACTTCAACATGGGAGCTTCCGGCAAGAAATCGGGCGGATCGAAATCGGGCGGTATGGGAACTGCTCCCGAAGGAGGAACGCCCTCGCAATACCGCGAACGCGAAAAGCTGGTTCGTGCCGCCGAGAGCATTAAGAGTGAGCTGCAAACCTACGAGAACAATCTGGGCTTCCTCAATACCTCGTCGAAGAAAGGCAATAGCTTATTGACCGAACTCCAGCGCAAGGTCGAGAAGCTAAAGGCCGATCTGGAGCTTACCCAACAGAAGATTCGCGTCTTCGACGAAGGCATGAAGGAGGCCTAACCCGCTCGCCACTCCGTTCACTCCTATTCATCCCATAAACTCCCCGTCGGACATTCATCGTTTCCGACGGGGAGTTCTATTTTTATCAGCGTGCACCCGGCCGTTCCATCCCGCCTCGGGAAATTAATAGCTGCCTTCGGCCAGCAGGGAGAGCATGGTGCCGGTGAAGTTGCCGGCGGTGCGGGTACTGAGCAGGTCGGCCGAAAGAGTCTGTTCCATCGGTCGCGGACGATCGCCCGGGAAAGAGCTGTAGGCAAAGCTGTATTGCCCCTGCCCGTCTCCCTGCACGGTGAGGTAGACGGCGGGATGGTCGGGGTCGGGCGTGTAGAAAGAGACGATCCGTTGCCGCGGCCGGTTGCCACTGACGGCCTCAAGTAGGACAAGGAGGTTTTTCCGGTCGTCCATCGTCAGACCGAAGCGGATGTAGTGCCGGTCGTCCTGAAAGAGGCACAGACCGCCGAAATCGCCGGTGCTGCGGGGCATGAACGACACGCTCACGCCGGCCTTGAACCGGTTGGAGGTGATCCAGCGTCCCACGGCCGAAGGTTGCCGGCCGTCGCCGATGCGGGTGCTGCGCGCCTCAAGCTGAAGGTAGGTGCCGTTGTCGGTGATACGGTAGCAGGGCACCTGCGGGGTGCGGATAAAGAAGGCTTCGGGCGAGAGTCCGCCCGCCGTCCACAGCGTGGAGGTCACGGGAGTACGCTCGCCGTAGGTCAGGGTTTCGCCGCGGGGGAGGATGACGGGTTGTCCCCCCTGCCACGTAACGGGCTGTAGGAAGGTTTCGCGTCCCATCACGTCGTGTCCGTCGCGGTAGGGACGAACGCCCAGGAAGAGCGCTTGCCAGCTGCCGTCGGGCGTTTGCACTAAGTCGGCGTGGCCGGTGCTGGTGATGGGATGCGGACGACGGTCAGGCTGGTCGCGCTGCGTGAGGATGGGATTGAGGGCGCAGGGTGTGTAGCTTCCCAGCGGCTCCGTGGCGGTGAAAAGTACCTCGGAATGCTCGCTGCCCGTGCCTCCTTCGGCGGCCATCAGGTAGTAGGTACCGTTGATGCGGTAGAGGTGCGGCCCCTCAATCCAGATGGGACGTTTCGACTTGTCGACGCCTCCGTCTACGATGATTTTCGACTTGCCCACGGTTCGTCCCGCTTTCCAGTCGAACCGATGGATGCGAATGACGCAGTGGCCGTCGTAGGCTGGAGGCCCATCGGGCGAGGAGTTATGCACCAGATAGGCACTGCCGTCGGCATCGAAGAAGAGGTCGGGGTCGATGCCCTGCACCTCGGGCAGAAAGACGGGGTCGCTCCACGTACCCCCCAGGGGATCGTCGGTGGTGACGAAGAAATTTCCCCCGCCACCCACGTAGGTGGTGATGAGGTAGAAGAGCCGGTTGTGCGGATTGTAGCGAATGGTGGGAGCGTAGATGCCCGCCCGGATGGGCAGGCCGTTGTAGATAGACAGTTGCGAAGGGCGGTTGAGCACGAAGCCCAGCCGTGTCCACCGCTTCAGGTCAGTGCTGTGCCAGATGGGCACACCCGGGAAGTAAGCGAAGGAGGAGTTGACCACGTAGTAGTTGCTATCCACGCGGCAGATGCTGGGGTCGGGATAGCAGCCGGGCAGCAGCGGCAGAGGATGCCCGTCGGGTGCCTCGCCCTCGTAGGTAAACTCTTGGAAGCGGACGCTGCGCGGAGCGAGCAGCTCGCGCACAAAGGCTTTGGGCTGACCCCGGCGGTCGAAGAGTAGCGGATAGTCTGTCCGGCCGCGGACGGGGAAGTTGTTCCTCCACGAATGGGCGTCGGTCACGCCCCAGGTGGTGACGCGGGTGATGATATCGGCATGTTTGAGGAAGAGGCGCATCATGTCGGCCATCCGTCCGTTCCACAGGCGCGAGATGCTGTCGGGCAGATTCCCGGGGTAGGGGTTGAGGGCACGGTGGAAGGCCACCGTGTCGCTGATGTCGGCGCCTTCGGCGGCCGTGGGCAGTGCGCTCATGTCCCATTCGGTAATCATCACCTTCACCCCCTGGGAGGCAAAGGCGGTAAGACTCTGCTCAAACTCCCGGAAGTCGGGGAAATCCATCCCCATGTGTCCCTGCATGCCCACCGCGTCGATGCGCAAGCCGCGCTCCTTGAGCTGTCGGATGAGACGCACCACGCCCCGGCGCCGTCCCTTCACATTCATGCCGTAGTCGTTGTAGTAGAGTTCGGCCTCGGGATCGGCCTCGTGCGCATACCCGAAGGCCAAGGGGATAAACTCCTCGCCTAAGATGCGATAGAAAGGCGTGTCGCGGTAGGATCCGTCTTCCAGGATGGCCTCGTTGACCACGTCCCATCCGCGGATGCGCCCCTTGTAGCGCCCCACCACGGTGTGGATGTGTTCGCGCATCCGTGCTTTGAGCAGCTCGGGCGAGGCGGGACGTCCCAGCGAATCGACGCACATCCACGGCGAGAGTTGCGAGTGCCAGATGAGGCAGTGACCGGTGACGGTGATGCCGTTGCGCGTGGCGAAATCGACCAGCGCGTCGGCCTGGGCAAAGTTGTAGCGATGCTCTTCGGGGTGAATGACGGCCGATTTCATGCAGTTCTCGGCCACCACCGCGTTGAAGTGTCGGCGGACAAGGGCAAGAGCGGCCGTGTCGCGCCCCAAGATCTGCTCACTGTTCAGGGCGGTGCCGATGAGAAACTTACCGGCCAAGACCGACTTAAGGGTGGCTTCCTGCGGCTGTGTTCCGCACGAGACTAAGGCTAAGATTCCGCAGAGCGGAAGGAGTTTGAGGGGTTTCATATGTCATCTTATATTCTTCGAGGCTGTCCGTTACACCAGATAGGTTCAAACGAAAAAATCCGGGGCTATCCGTTGCACCGGATAGGTTCAGACGAAAAAATCCGGGGCTATCCGTTGCACCATATAGGTTCAGACGGAAAAATCCGGGACAATCCGTTGCACCAAATAGGTTCAGACGAAAAAATCCGGGGCTATCCGTTGCACCAGATAGGTTCAGACGGAGAAATCCGGGACAATCCGTTGCACCAGATAGGTTCAGACGAAAAAATCCGGGGCTATCCGTTGCACCAGATAGGTTCAGACGGAAAAATCCGGGACTATCCGTTGCACCAGATAGGTTCAAATTTTCTGCAAAGGTAGTAATTGTCGCGACTTCTGCACTCAGTTGGTTCAGTCTGCATGCGTTCGTTGAGCCGTTTGGTAATAACGATATCCTAATGGGGTGATTTCCTCTTGAATCTACCTACGAAGTTGAAGATTTCATTTCAAAAGTAGATGAAACAAAGCAAATACCGAACGTTTATTGGTGAAAATAGTCTGTTAGTTGATTTTATGAATATAAAGCGGGCTGTACCGTTGCCAAATCCGTTGAAAAACCCGAACTTAGCACCGTATTCCAAAAACCTATAAGTTAAGTGAGATTATGCCCCCTGAAAGATTCTCGAACGACGAGCTGCTGCAACAAGAAGCTCTAAACAAGAAGCCCAACATATCGATTAAGCTATGGCTGATTGCAGGTGTAGCCATTGCGGTGTGTGTGGTTGGCCTGCTGATAGCCATACATCCCGGCCAATGGCAGCACAGCCATACCTTGCCGCCTCGCAAGGTTGAAAAGGTGCCAGACATGAAAATGATCGGGGTGTTGGGCGGCAACTACATTATGGGCAGCGACGTTTCCGATTCCGCCCGCGACTCCGACGAACGTCAACACCAAGTATTTTTGAACAATTTCTATATCTCCTCCACCGAAGTCACCAACTTGCAATATTGTCGCTTCCTGAACGACCGTCACATCGCCGCCGACGGCAAGATGAACTTGCCGGGCTACGGAGAGCATGTGTTGGTTGAGCATTTTCACTGGGGCGTGGAGTATGCCGACGGCATTTGGCGACCGGGGAAAGGCAAAGAACAGCATCCCGTGATCTGCATTTCGTGGTATGGTGCCAAAGCATTCTGCGATTGGGCGGGCGTACGCCTACCCACCGAAGCCGAATGGGAGTATGCGGCACGGGGCGGCAATCGCAGTCGCGGCTATACCTACAGCGGCGGCAACGATCCGAAAAGCGTGGCGTGGTATTTCGGCAACTCCAGCAACATGTCGCATGCCGTGGCACAGAAAGAGGCCAACGAGCTGGGTATCTACGACATGACCGGAAATGTCTACGAATGGTGCGAAGATTGGTACGGTGAGTATCCCTCCATGCCGCAAAGCAATCCCAAGGGAGCCGTCGAAGGCACCGAACGTGTGCTGCGCGGCGGATCGTGGATGAGTGTGGCCGCCCGAGACCTCCGCTCGATGATGCGCGTGGCCTACATGCCCAACTCTTCGTTCATCTACTTGGGTTTCCGGTTTGTTTCGCCGTAAACGCATCCCTCTCAAACTAAAAAAACTCCCGAAGCCGGAATGAAGAGATTCCAACTTCGGGAGTTTATTTGTTCCGGGGAGGGGCTTACCCGGGCTGTTCGGTAAACCGTCCCAGCCGCAGATATTCCCGGTAGAGCGTTTCGTAGACGGCTGAATTTTCGGCCACGGGCTGATACTCGCAGGCCAAGCCCGAGTTCATGGAACGTTGGGCATCTTCC
>JAISHB010000003.1 GCA_031262785.1 Prevotellaceae bacterium | reverse complement strand
ACCCTCAAGTGTAAACAGGAAGGTTCCACTAACGGAAAAAACATCCTCAACTGTTAAAAAAACAGGCTCGACCATTTTTTAGTGAAACCTAACTGTGAACGACATTTCACAATCGAATGTTTTAGGTATAAAAAAGTAGCCCATTTCTTAACAATTCGGCCGATTTGGAAGCATTATCGTATTAATTTCCGTTAAAAACAAACGAACACCATTGGCGAGGTGGCGCGAGATTCGCTAATATACGTTGTATTCGGCACCCCCACCGTCGCGTAATAGCCACACGTATGTAGTGGATGGATGCATACGTGTGGCTATTTTCGCAACGGCGCAAGGTTGCACGAATTCCGCTTGCTTCTAATAGCCGGGATTCTGGTAATAGGCACCGCCTCCTTCCAATACCGCCGTGTAGGTGGTGGAGATGGGACGTAAGGCATACTCCGGCTTGAAGTAGGGGGCTAAATCGGGAGCGGTTGCCTGTAAATAGCTGTTGTCTTTGAGCATGCCGGTGCGTTTGAGGTCGTAGAAGCGGCAATATTCTCCACACAGCTCGCGGCCGCGCTCGTCCAGAATGCTTCGGATGGTTACCTCACCGGTCATGGGGGATGCTCCCGCCCGGCTGCGCACCTGGTTGATGTATGTCAGGGCTTTGGCGCCCCCGTTTGCATAGAGATCGGCTTCGGCGGCAATGAGATAGACTTCCGACATGCGCATCATGAAGGTCCCGTTGAGATTTCCGTTGCGATATTTGCTGGCATTGGCCACGTAATAGTTGCCCGAGTTGTGCTTGATTAAAGAGGGATAGAGGTTGTTGAAGAAATTCTCCGAGGCCTCATAACTGGTGGCCACTTGGTAGGTGTAGCTCATCCGAATGTTCTTCTTCTCGTCGTTATAGATGTTCTTGTAATCTACCAACAAGTAGGGGCTGGTGTGCGATGCGGCCACCTCTTGTGCGTAGTCGGCATCTTGGGGCATCACAAACTTGAGGGCGAGGTCGGCATCTTTGGTTAGTTGTGTTCCGATGACCGAAGGATCTTTATCGAACTTGTCGGCTGTGGTTTTGTCCCAGCTCCAGGTCTGATTGGCCGTCCACTGGGTTTGAAACGAGGCGTGGTAGCGCGGATCGAGCGTGCCGTCGGGTTGAACGAACAGACTGAGCAGATGTTGCGTGGGCATGAAGGTACCAACCGGATTGCCACCCCGCAAAATGCGATATTCCTGGTAACTGGCCGTGTTCTTGAGTGCTCCGATTTGGCTGTAGTCGCAATAGAACAGTTCATCGTTGCGATTGGTACGGTAATTACCGTTGCTCGAGCCGTGACCGTCGGAACCTGCATACCAACGGGTTTGCCACAGGGCTTCTTTGTTGCCCCAATTGTTGGCATCGGCAAATACGTCGGCAAAATGGGGATACATGTAGGCGTTATACGTTCCTCCGCCCGCTTGGCAGTCGTCAATCAGCAGCTTGGCATACCGGAGGGCATTGGCATAGTAGGTGGCTTTATCGGCGGCGTCATATTCGGTGGCTTGCAGGTATGTTTTGGCCAAAAAGCCCAGCGCCGACTTCTTCGTGGGGCGGGTGGTGGTCTCATACGTTCCTACGGGCAGCCATTGGAAGGCAAACTCCAGGTCGGGGAAGATCACCTCTTGATAGATTTCCAGCGGATCGGTGCGCGTGGGATGGAAATCGATGGCCTCCGGCGGGGTAAGTATCTTGGTGACGCCTCCAAACTGTTCCACTAAGTTGAAATAGTAGATGGCACGCATGAAGCGGGCTTCGGCCACTTTGGCATTGCGCTCTTCCGGGGTGGCGTAGGGTGGGAGTGAGGCCAAACTGATGGCCAGGTTGCACGAACCCACGCCGTCGTAGCTGCTGTTCCAGGTGGCATTGGTGTAGGTGGTATTGGGAGCCGCTCCGGCAAAATACCAGAACAGTTGCGTGCTCGAGGTGTTTTTGTTGGCTTTGTAGGTCCACAAATCGGTGTCCGATTCGGTCAGACTCATCCAGTCCATGTTGCCGTAGAAGGTTCGCTCAACGGCAAAATAGCATTGATTGATGAGTGTTTCGTATCCTTCGATGGTGGAGGCTTGTGTCTCCATGGTAAATCCTCCGGGGTTGTACTCATCCAGTGAGCAGGAGGCAACGAGCAGGCATCCCGCAAGGAATCCTCCCGCAGCAGCGCAGATAGTCTTTAGTTTCATAGGACGTAAAAATTAGAAGGTGATGTTAATGCCAAACACAAACTGCTTGTAGAGCGGGAAGGAGTCTGCTCCGTTGTTTTCCGGATCGGTTCCTTTGAGTTGTTTGTCTTTGACGTAGATGAAGGGGTTGTAGGCGGTGGCGTAGAGGCGTAGCCGGTTCATGTAGAGATGCCTCGAGAGCGAGGCGGGCAGCGTGTAGCCCAACGTGATGTTCTTCACCTTGATGAACGAACCGTCGCGATAGGTGAGGGCGGTCATCACGTTCTGTTCACTGCCGCTGCCCGGCACGGGATAGTAGGCCGACTGATTGTCTTGGGTCCAATAGTCGGCACCTGCAATTTGGTTGTTGGCATTTCCGGTTTTAGCCGTGTACCAACCCAGCAGTTTGCTGGTGATGGTTTGCCCGTAGCGTGCCATCAGGTAGAGGGTCAGGTCGATGCCTTTCCAGCTCAGCGTGTTGTTGAATCCCAGGATGAGGTTGGGGTTGTTGTGTCCGACAACCTGCCGGTCTTTGTCGCTGTATTTATGCACGCCGCCGTCGTCTGCCTGCTCTACGGTTTCTATCTTAACCCATCCGGGCTTCACTCCGTAGGCGGCCAACACATCGGCCGGCGTATCGCTTGCCCAGATGCCTGCATACTTGTAGCCGTAGATGGCGTGGATGGGTTGACCGATAAAGAGGCTTTCGTTGATCAGGTCGCCGCTGGGCAGCGAGGTGATCTTCTCTTTGCCCCAGGTGAGGGTCAGGTTGCTGCTCCAGGTGAATGTTTTCGTTTGGATGTTGCGCGTGTTCAGGGTAATCTCCAATCCTTTATTTTCGGTCTTGGCGATGTTCTCCCAGCTGGCCAGCGGTGATCCCCATCCGGTTACTCCTCCGGTGATGGGCATGGTGCGCTTGAAGAGTAAGCCCCGTGTCTTGGTGTTGAACCAGTCGATGGAGCCGTCGATGCGTCCTTTGAGCAGGGTGAAATCTAATCCGACATTTAGGTTATCGGACTTTTCCCATCCCAAACTCGGGTTGCCGTAGGTTTCGGTGTATTGTGCAAAGGAGCCGATCTTTCCGTCCACTGAGATGCCGCTGCCCGAATAGACAATGGGTTTCGAGCCTGTTCCGTAGGGGCCGACGCCACCGGAGTTGCCCGTCACGCCGTAGCCCATGCGCAGTTTCAGATTGTCTATCCAATGGCTGGCCGAGGCCATAAACGGTTCGTCCGAGATGCGCCAGGCGATGGCTCCGGCGGGAAACGAATCCCACTTGTGTCCGGGCGATAACCAGGAAACCCCGTCCCAGCGATTCGAGAAGGTAATCAGATAGCGGCCGGCATAGGAATAGTTCAGGCGGAGGGCATAGCCCATCTTCTGATACTGTTTGTAGGTGGAGTCGATGTGTTGTCCGGCGGCCGAACCCAAGCTGTGCCAAAACCACGAATCGATGTTTTGACCGCTTCCTCCGGTGGTGGTGGTTTCTACCACGTCGTGCGTATAGGTAGATACCAAGGTGCCCGATACGTTGTGTACACCGGCAAAGGTGTGCGTGTAGGAAAGCACATTGTCCCACGTATATTGCCACTGGTCGGTGGCGTTTACCTCGGCGTAGGGACTGCCGGCATACGTAGGCCGGAGCGAGGTGGCCTGTTCGCCCCAATATTGTCCGCGTTTGCTGTGCGAAAGCAGGGCACCGAGCGTGCTTTTAAAGGTGAGTCCCTTCAGCGGGGTGAGTTCGAGATAGCCGGTGGGACGGACAATGGTCTGCTTGGTGTTGTCGGCAAACTGATAGGGGAGGAAATCGCCCAAGGGGGTGAACTCACCGGTGGCATATTCGTAGTTTAGCTCGCCCTTGTCGTTGCGCATGGCTCCCAACGGAAAAGCGCTTAATGCCGTGGTGAACGCCTTTTGCGTGCCGGTATTCTTGTCGGAGTAGCTGAGGTTGGAGGTAAATCCCACCTTTGCCCACCGGAAGATTTGCTGGTCGATGTTGAGTCGCAGCCCGTAGTTTTTCAGGCTTTCACCGGGCAGCAAGCCTTCGTTGTTCTCGAAAGAGAGCGAAGCGAAGAGCTTGGTCTTTTCGCTGCCTCCGCTCACCGAGAGGGTGTATTTCTGCGTGGTGGCAGTGCCTTGGAGCAGTTGGTCTTCCCAGTCGATCCAGTCGTTGTTGTTGAAATGTTGCAGGTTGACCGGATCGGTGATGATGGCCGACATATCCGTTGGATACTGTCCGTTCAAGTACTTGTAGGCTTCGCGTTGATAGTTGGTCCATTCGTCGCCCGTCATGCCGTTGTAGTAGGTGGGTTTCCCGCTGAATCCGTAGTAGGCGTCGAAGTTGACGGTTGCCTTGCCGGTGCTTCCCC
>JAISHB010000002.1 GCA_031262785.1 Prevotellaceae bacterium | reverse complement strand
TTAAAAAAACAGGCTCGACCATTTTTTAGTGAAACCTAACTGTGAACGACATTTCACAATCGAATGATTTAGGTATAAAAAAGCAGCCCATTTCTTAACAATTCGGCCGATTTGGAAGCATTATCGTATTAATTTCCGTTAAAAGCAGGCGGATGCGATGGGAGATTTTCTGTTTTATCCTCCGGATTAGTATCTTTGGTGACAAACAAAAACATTCTATAGCCATGAAACAAGCCTATTTGAGCATCCTCCTTAAAAGAGCAAGTATTCTCTTGTTGAGTATACTGCTCTGTTTCCCGCTTTCGCTCTGCGGACAAAGCCATTTGCAAAGAATGGCCGCATTTGTGCGCAACATCCATCAATTCTCCCAACTCAATCCGCAGGAGAAAGTCTTTCTCCATTTCGACAACACCGGTTATTTCATTGGCGACACCATCTGGTTTAAAGCCTACGTGGTAGAAGCCTCCGAGCTTAAACCGACCGATGTAAGCAAGCTATTGCACGTGGAGATGCTCACCCCCGAAGGCGACCTCTACCAAGAACTCAAGCTCAAGATCGTGAACGGTCAGTGTCACGGCGACATTCCCATCGAGACCAAGTTCACGCAAAGCGGATTTTACGAAATTCGCGCCTACACGCGCAGCATGCTCAATTTTGGAGATGATTGCATCTTCTCCCGTGTCTTTCCCGTTTACGAGAAGCCAACTATCGCGGGAGATTACCGCGAGGCGAAGATGGAGAAACGGCCGGCCTACCGGATGATGCGGAAAGCATCGTCCGAGAGGCTCGAAAAGCTGAACCTTACGTTCTATCCCGAAGGAGGCAACAGCATTATTGGCCTGCCCTCGCACGTAGCTTTCAAGGCGACCGACCAAAATGGGGAAGAGACGGACATAGAAGGAAATGTATATGCCGAAAATGGCGACTGGGTGGCTGCGCTCAAAACCGTGCACGACGGGATGGGCGTGTTTGAATACACTCCACAAGCGGGGCAATACAAAGCAATCGTTACCTATAATAATAAGGAGTATCGTTTTTCAATTCCGGCAGCATTGCCGACCGGTTATGCGCTGTGCGTGACCAATACGGACAAAGAAATGCTTACCGCGCAAATTAGCGCGACCAGTTCGTTGGCTAACGACAGCATCGGCGTGTCCCTTACTTGCCGCGGAGAGGTGGTGGCGTTCCGGGCTGGCGTTGCGCCGCTGCATCTGCAGTTCAATAAGGAGGAACTTCCCGCCGGCGTGTTGCAACTGACCGTTTTCAATGCCGCCGGCCGCATTTTGGCCGAGCGATTGGCCTTCAATAATAAGCCGGTGTTTGCGCCGATCACCATCCAGCAAGACAAGCCGCATTATGCGCCGTTCGAGAAGATTACGCTTACAGTTTTGGCTCCGCCGAATTCAACCCTTTCGCTTGCCGTTCGGGATAAAGCCTCGTCGCCCGTTACCAGCTACGGCGACAACCTGCAAACCGACCTGTTGCTTTCGTCCGACATCCGCGGTTACGTGAAAAATCCAATGTATTATTTCGAGCAGGACGACCGCAACCGACGCTTCAACCTCGATTTGTTGATGATGGTGCAGGGTTGGCGGCGCTACAACTGGGCACAGATGGCCGGCGTAGTTCCGTTTGAGGGAAAGCAGTGGGTGGAAGAGGGGTTGGTGCTGTCCGGGCGAGTGATGGGGAAAAACGTTAAAAATGTAAAGGTAATCGTCTTGATGTCGCAACAAGAGCGAAACCATTACCTGTCGCTCAACACCGATAGCGAAGGTTATTTTCATACGCTCATTCCCGACGAAGAAAATATCTTTGGGAAATGGGAAATGAATATGCAAGCCAAGCGCAAAAGAAGGCGTTTGCCCTTTTATAATATCCGTTTAGACCGCTGGTTTGCTCCACAAGCAAGAGCTTATACCGATAGAGAGGGCAAGAGTGAAATGCCATCGATTACTTCAGACTCATTGCCCTCGCGTCCGATTCATGAAATGCAATATTTATCCGAAGTGGCCATTACCAGAAAGAATTTATATAAAACTTGGCCCAATATGAAGTATAACATCGAGCGGGATTACAATCGATGGATTGATACAGGAAAAGAATACCCGTCTCTTTTGAAAGATTATTTAGAGTATATGATTCCTGATTATACGTTTATTGAAACATCTGATATGAGTAGTCTCAGGAAGACTTGGATAATGACCTATGCAAATCGTTATGGAGACATATTGTATCGTAATTGGCAATTGGGGGGAGCCTACGATATTGATGACCAAACCTTTGGATTAGAGCATCCCTATCCCTACAGAGGTCTTGAATATTTTCGAGAAGCAATACTCTATTTGAATCCGCCGGAGGTAAGCAAACGGAATGCTCCTGCAACGAGGTTTATGATTTTAGCTGATAATTATAAAAATGGGGCGCAAAGAGCCTCTTCCCGCTATGTGCGCTATTCCTATTTTAAAGGATATGCCTCCACTGGCGAGTTTTATCATGCCGATTACAGTGAGCGCAAGCCGCTTGCCGGTAAGACAGATGTTCGTCGTACGCTCTACTGGAACCCGGACGTGCAAACGAACAGTGCCGGAGAGGCATCGGTGAGGCTCTTCAACAACAGCCATCCGGATATGGTCGTGGAGGCCATGGGCGTGTGTGCGGAGGCGGACGGGACACTACTTTTTGGGTCCGGTGTCAGATAATACCACAAAAGTGTCGATTATTCCACCAGAGATGGCTGCATTTGTTGTTACTTTGCACCGTTTTTCATGGATGCAAAGGAAATCAAATCAAATCATTAATAGTATAAGTTATGAGTAAGAAGCCTCTTTTCTGCGTGGTACTCCTTTTTGTTGGCATTGCGTTCACTGCTTGCCAAAAGGGCAACCCCTCCTTGTTTGTTGCAGCACCGTTGAATAATCACATTCAATGGGGGCAGGAGAAGATACGGATCGATACGATACGTTTAGACTCCATTGATCACTCTTCCTACGGGGAAACGTTTATACAATCGGGTCGGATTGCTTTTGTCGACAAGAATTTCTGTACGATTTCCTACTTCGATACAAACGGTAAGCATCTATCCACAAAGTTGGGTTCGGGTGGATGACCACACGAAACACAAGTGGGACGCATTGCCGGAGCTACGCTCATGGACGGCAACAAATTGATGCTGTTTAATCCTAATCTGATGTTCTATCTGTATGATGTAGACAAGATGGAGTTGGACACCTCTTTTACGCTTGCCTATAAACGCGGCGAGACAACGGGCGATTATGCCAGTGCGAACATCTACACCAATCAATACAACGACATGGTTTGCAGGAGCTTTGAAGAGAATATCTTATTCAATGTGGTCACCGACCATCCCGATTATTTTATCATAGGCAATCCCGCCGGTTTTTTGAATGAGTCCCGACACATTCGGGAGATCAACACGAAGCAGCCCGACAAGCAACGATTTTTGGCTGCCGGTTATCCGGCAAGTTACAGGGAAAATCCCTCGCAACATGTAATTTTCAACGGTACCTGCTTCGATGTGGATAAAGAGGGACGTTTCTGGGTCAATTACGACACCGATTCGCTCATTTATGTCTATGACCGGGCGTATCATCCCCTGGCCACTTTCGGTTACCAGGGAAAAGGGATGAATACCGACTACCTGTCCATCCATTCTCCCAAGGAAAGCCAGAAGAACTATCGCAAAGAGCGGGACAGCAAGGGGTGGTACTATTGGATTGAATATGTTGATGAAACCGGTGTGCTGTTTCGTTCCTACCGGAAAGACCAGTGGCGCGATGGTTTGCAAATCTATGAAGGCAACACGCTCAAAGAAGACATCGAGGTGCCCAAAGGGCTGCGTGTGATGGGCTATGTGGCGCCTTATTACTATTCCTACGTGGTTCCGGTGATGGAAGAAGAGGATAATTCGTTGCTGCTGTATCGATTTAAGTATAAATAGGATGCATACTCCTGGCCAAAAAGCCGTACTTTTGCCCAAACTTTACAGCCATGAGAGTATTGTTACTAAACACCTCGGAGTGTATCGGCGGAGCTGCCGTAGCGGCAGGCCGTTTGATGGACGCTTTGAACGAGAAAGGCCTGAAGGCCAAATTGCTGGTTCGCGATAAACAGACCGACCACATCAGCGTGGTTCCGCTTAGGCGCAGCCGCAAGCTGGTGGCCAAATTTATCTGGGAACGGGTGGTTATTTGGCGCGCCAATCATTTCAAGAAGCATAATCTGTTCGCCGTAGACATTGCCAACACGGGCACCGACATCACTTCGCTGCCCGAATTTAAACAGGCCGATGTGGTTCACCTGCATTGGATCAATCAGGGTATGCTTTCGCTACGCAACATCGAGAAGATGCTCGCTTGGGGCAAACCCATGGTCTGGACGATGCACGACATGTGGCCTTGCACCGGAATTTGTCATCATGCCCGCGAGTGTACCCACTATCAAACCGAGTGTCATCATTGTCCTTTTCTATATGGTGGCGGCGGGGCTAACGATTTGTCGCGTCGCACCTTTCTGAAGAAGAAAAAACTGTTGGAGGGACGCCGCATCACCTTTGTAGCCTGCAGTCACTGGTTAGAGGAGCGTGCCAAGCAGAGTGCGCTGCTCAAGGGACAAACGGTGGTGAGCATCCCCAACCCCCTCAACACCAATTTCTTTAAACCGCACGACAAGCGGGAGGCACGCGCCAAATGTCATCTTCCGCAACAGGGACAACTGATGCTCTTCGGCTCGGTTAAACCCACCGACAAGCGCAAAGGCATCGATTATCTGATTGAATCGTGCCGCTTGCTGGCCGAGCGGTATCCCGAGCTGAAAGAACAGCTGGGTGTGGTGGTGCTCGGTCGGCAGGCGCGTCTGTTGGAGCACTTGCTTCCCTTCAAAGTGTATCCCTTCGAGTTCATGCTCGACCGGCAGCAGTTGGTCAACCTCTACAATGCCGTCGATCTGTTTGTTACGCCCTCGCTCGAGGAGAATCTGCCCAACACCATCATGGAGGCGATGGCGTGCGGCGTGCCCTGCGTGGGCTTTCAAACGGGCGGCATCCCCGAGATGATCGATCACCTGCACAATGGGTACGTAGCCGACTACCGCTCGGCCGACGACTTCGCCAACGGCATTCATTGGTTGCTGACCGACGCCGACTACGCCCTCCGCTCCGAGGAGGCACGCCGCAAGGTGGTGAGCCACTATTCCGAACAGGTGGTGGGCAAGCGCTACATCGACCTCTACAACCGAATCACCGGACGTCATGCCTAACGTTGTCAAGCCGCTGTTCAGCATTATCACCGTGACGCGCAATGCCCAGGCGGTCGTGGAAGATACCCTCCAAAGCGTGACCAGGCAAACCTATCCTTGGGTCGAATACATCCTCATCGACGGTGCCTCCACCGACCGCACGATGGCTATTGCCGAACGCTACCGCAACCGCATGGCTCATCTTATCAGCCAGCCCGACCACAGCCTCTACGAGGCCATGAACACTGGCATGGCATTGGCCACCGGCGACTATCTCTGTTTCCTGAATGCCGGCGACACCTTTCACACTGCCGATACGCTGCAGCAGGTGGTCGATTCCTTAGCCGGCATCTCCGGGTTGCCCGATGTGCTGTACGGACAGACCGTTATCGTTGATCGCGACCGGCATTTCTTGCATCCGCGCCGCTTGGTAGCCCCCGAACGGCTCACGTGGAAGAGCTTTCGGCAAGGGATGCTGGTGTGTCACCAGGCTTTCTTTGCACGGCGCACGTTGGCCGAACCCTACGATCTCAACTACCGCTATTCGGCAGACTTCGACTGGTGCATCCGCGTGATGAAGCGTTCGCACACGCTGCACTACACGCAGCTCACCCTCATCGACTACCTGGACGAGGGACTCACCACCCGCCACCACCGCGCTTCGCTCGGCGAGCGCTTCCGCATCATGGTTCACCACTACGGATGGGTCAGTACGGTGCTGTATCATGCGTGGTTTCTGGTTCGTCAACTCAAATCGTAGCCGCAGCGCTACCCTTTCAACATATCATTTGCATCATGACAAGAGAATATGACTTTTTAGTAATCGGTTCCGGCCTTGCCGGCATGAGCTTCGCCCTCAAAGTGGCGCACAAAGGCAAAGTAGCACTCATCTGCAAAGCCGGACTGGAAGAGGCCAACACCTACTTCGCACAAGGAGGCATCGCCTCGGTAACCAACCTCGAGGTCGATAACTTCGACAAGCACATTGAAGACACGATGATTGCCGGCGACCAACTCAGCGATCGTGCCGCCGTCGAGATGGTGGTGCGGGGTGCCCCCGCACAGATTCGCCAGCTCATCGAATGGGGCGTCGACTTCGACAAGACAGCGACGGGGGAGTTCGACCTGCATCGCGAAGGCGGACATTCGGAGTTTCGTATCCTGCATCACCAAGACAACACCGGCGCCGAGATACAAACCTCGCTCATCGAGGCAGTCAAGAGGCATCCCAATATCGAGGTGTTCACCCGCTTCTTCGCCGTGGAGATTATCACCCAACACCACTTGGGCATCATCGTCACCCGTCACACCCCGGGCATTAAGTGCTACGGCGCCTACGTGCTCAATGAAACCACCGGCGAGGTAGAGACCTTCCTGTCGAAACTCACCGTGGTGGCCACCGGCGGATGTGAGGCCGTCTACCGCAACACCACCAATCCGCTGGTGGCCACGGGCGACGGCATCGCCATGGTCTACCGTGCCAAGGGGCAGGTCAAAGACATGGAGTTCATCCAGTTTCATCCCACGGCGCTCTTTCATCCGGGCGACCGACCCTGCTTCCTCATCACCGAGGCGATGCGCGGCTACGGTGCTCTCCTGCGCACCACCGACGGGAAGACCTTCATGCAGAAGTACGACCGCCGGCTCGAGCTGGCTCCGCGTGACATCGTAGCCCGTGCCATCGACAAGGAGCTGAAGCAACGGGGCGACGAACACGTCTATCTGGACGTCACCCACAAAGACGCCGAGGAGACCAAACGTCACTTCCCCCACATCTACGAGCACTGTCTGGAGCTGGGCATCGACATCACCCGCGAGTATATTCCCGTGGCACCCGCCTCGCACTACCTGTGCGGAGGCATCAAGGTCGATTTGGACGGGCAGTCGTCCATCCGTCGGCTCTATGCACTGGGCGAATGCTCGTGTACCGGTCTGCATGGCGCCAACCGTCTGGCCTCCAACTCGCTCATTGAGGCCATTGTCTACGCCGATGCCGCCGCCCGGCACGCCCTCGGCGTGGTGGATCGCTATGAGTGCAACACCGATGTACCCCGGTGGAACGACGAGGGTACCATCTCCACCGAAGAGCGGGTGCTGATTACCCAAAGCGCCAAAGAGGTGAATCAGATTATGGAAGCCTACGTGGGCATCGTCCGTAGCAACGTGCGGCTGATACGTGCCTGGAACCGTTTGGACACCCTCTATGAGGAGACCGAGGCGCTCTTTAAGCGCAGCAAGGCCTCGCGCGAGTTGTGCGAGCTGCGCAATATGATTAATGTGGGCTACCTCATCACCCGTCAGGCCATGGAACGAAAGGAGAGCCGCGGCCTGCACTATACAATCGACTATCCGCACGCCGCACCTCAAGTGTAACAACTCTTCATGCCGTGATAGGCGGGGATACTACTTAAGGGGGCAAAGTATGGTACTTTGCCCCCTTAAGTATAATACTTTGCCCCCTCAAGTATGATACTTTACCCCCCAAAAGTATGATACCTTTCGCAGCGCCCTCTACCAGGCGTCCGGCGAAGGTATCCGGGTGCGGGGAGAGGGGAATGGGACGTCAACTATTTTTCCGGTAGGATTCGATATGGAGCAGCTGCTGTCGCACCTTTTGACGGGCGCGGAAGAGGTTGACCTTGACCTGTTCTTCGGGCAGGTGAAGCGCCTGGGCAATCTCGCGGTAGCTCAGGCCGTCGACATCGCGCAATAGCATGGTCTGGCGTTGCTTTTCGGGCAGCGACCCGATCAGTCGGTGGATGAGCCGGAGTTGCTCCTTTCGTACCAGGCGGTCGTAAGGGGTGGTGGCATCGGCCGGTTCGAGAGCGGGGGTCAACTCGATGGTTTGGGCGTCCTTGCGTTCCTTAAGGTCGAGTGCCAGGTTGCGGGTAATGGTGAAGCTGTAGGCCTCAATGGAGTCGAGTTTCTCCCACTCGTTGCGTTTGTTCCAGATGCGGATGAGGGTCTCTTGTACGATGTCTTCGGCTTCGGCACGATTAGAGGTGATGCGGAGCGCCAGGCGGAAAAGCTTCTCCTTGAGCGGAAGCACATCGCGGGCGAAACTGAGCGGACGCATGGGCGGGATTAGACGGTGATGCGGGTGCCACCCTCTCCGGCGAGATCATCCCAGGAGGTGATGACCACCTCGGATACGCCGGCACGCAACGCCTCAAAGGCATTGTCGAGTTTGGGTATCATGCCGCCCCCGACGGTGCCGTCAGCCTTGTAGCGTTCGTAATCGGCAGGGGAGAGCCGGCGGATGACGCTCTGCGGGTCGTGCTCGTTACGTAGCACCCCGGGATTCTCGAAGCAGTAGGTGAGCGTGACCTGCAGCAGCGGTGCCAACGCCTTGGCTGTTTCGCCGGCAATGGTGTCGGCATTGGTGTTGAGTAGCTGTCCCCGGCCGTCGTGGGTTAGGGGAGCGAGTACGGGCACTACGCCCCGCTGGAGGAGGTCGACCAGCCGGGGAGTGTTCACCTGCGTGACGTCGCCCACAAAGCCATAGTCTACTTCGCCGGCCGGACGCCTGGCCGAGCGGATAAGGTCCATGTCGGCGCCGGTCACACCCAGTGCGTTCACCCCGCGGGCTTGCAAACCGGCCACGATGTTCTTGTTGACCAATCCGGCATAGACCATGGTCACCACCTTCAGGGTGTCGGCATCGGTGATGCGTCGTCCGCCTACCAGGCGGCTTTCCATTCCCAGCCGGTCGGCCAAGCGGGTGGCTGATCGGCCGCCGCCGTGTACCAGCAGTTTGTGTCCGGTAAGGGCGGCGAAGCGCTCCAACAGACAAGAAAGGGTGGCTTCCTCTTCTACGATTTTGCCACCCACTTTGATGATGGTCAGTTTCATGTTCCCAAGTGATGCGGTTAGGACCGGTAGCTTGTTGCCGACGGCCGGTTATTCCAGATAGGTGTATCCATACAATCCCGAGCGGTAGTTCGAGAGGAACTCCTTGCCCTCCTCTACCGAGATGCGTCCCTCCTTGACCGATTGCGTCACCCACGTCTCAAGTGTCCGCACCAGCTTCTTGGGATTGTATTGCACGTAGTCGAGCACCTCGGCTACGGTTTCGCCGTCAATCACCTGATCGATGGAGTAGCCCTTCTCGCCCACCGATACGTGCACGGCGTTGGTATCGCCGAACAGGTTGTGCATGTCGCCCAGTATCTCTTGGTAGGCTCCTACCAGGAAGACGCCCATGTAGTAGGGCTCTTTGGCCTTGAGCGAGTGGCAGGGCAGGTAGTGTGCCACATTTTTGGTGGAGATGAAGTTGGCTATCTTGCCGTCGGAGTCGCAGGTGATGTCTTGCAGGGTAGCGGCGCGGTCGGGACGCTCGTCGAGCCGTTGGATGGGCATGATGGGGAAGATTTGGTCGATAGCCCACGAGTCGGGCAGCGACTGGAAGAGCGAGAAGTTGCAGAAGTATTTGTCGGCCAGTAGCTTGGGCAGTCCGCGCAGCTCGTCGGGCGCATGTTTCAGGCCGGAGGCTATCTGGTTGACCTCCCGCATAATCGACCAGTAGAGGCGCTCAATCTGGGCGCGGGTCTTCAAGTCAACAATGCCGTGGCTGAACAGGTCGAGCGCCTCTTCGCGTATCTGTTGGGCATCGTGCCAGGCCTCGAGCATCTTGTTTTGGTTCAGCTCGTTCCAGATGCCGTAGATCTCCTTGAGCAGTTCGTGGTCGTCTTCGCTCACGGTTTCGTCGTCGTCCCATTCGGGCAGGGTGGCCGTCTCCAGCACCTCGAAGATGAGCACCGAGTGGTGGGCGGTGAGGGCGCGTCCGCTCTCGGTGATGATGTTGGGGTGGGGGATGTCGTTCTTGTCGCTGGCGTCGACCAAGGTGGAGATGGAGTCGTTGTCATACTCTTGGATGGAGTAGTTGACGCTGCTTTCGCTGCTCGACGAGCGGGTGCCGTCGTAGTCTACGCCCAGTCCGCCGCCGATGTCGACAAACTGCACGTTGAAGCCCAGCGCATGCAGTTGCACATAGAACTGCGAGGCTTCGCGCAGGGCGGTTTTGATGCGGCGTATCTTGGTCACTTGGCTGCCGATGTGAAAGTGAATCAGCTTGAGGCACTCTTTCATCCCTTTGGCCTCGAGGAAGTCGAGCGCTTCGAGCAGTTCGCTCGAGCTAAGACCGAACTTGCTGGCATCACCTCCCGAGTCTTCCCACTTGCCGCTGCCCGAAGAGGCCAGCTTGATGCGGATGCCGATGTTGGGTTGCACGCCCAGCTGCTTGGCCATCTTGGCGATGAGCTTTAGCTCGTTCATCTTCTCGACTACGAGGAAGATGCGTTTGCCCATCTTTTGGGCCAGCAGGGCCAGTTCAATGTAGCTTTCGTCTTTGTAGCCGTTGCAGATGATCAGGGAGTCGGAGTCGGTGTTGATGGCAATGACGGCGTGCAGCTCGGGCTTGGATCCAGCCTCCAGGCCGAGGTTGAATTTCTTGCCGTGGCTGATAATCTCTTCCACCACGGGGCGCATCTGATTGACCTTGATGGGGTAGATGATAAAGTTCTCGCCCTTATAGCCGTAGGTTTCGGCAGCCTGTTTAAAGCAGTAGGAGGTGCGTTCGATGCGGTTGTCCAAGATGTCGGGGAAGCGAATCAGCATCGGTGCCGATACGTCGCGCAGCTGCAGCTCGTCCACCAACTCTTTGAGGTCGACACCCACGTTGTCTTTGCGGGGGGTGACCACCACATGCCCTTTGTCGTTTACACCAAAATACGAAGTGCCCCAACCGGTGATGTTGTACAGCTCTTCCGAATCTTCAATACGCCACTTTCTCATGGTCTTTGCTTGCTATTTGATTGATTATAAATGAAATGGAGGGCAAAAGTACGACAAATCCCCGTTATACCCCCATGATTTGACGCACTTTTTGTACCGACTGGGCTATTTGCGAGCGACTCTCGAGGCTGCCGGCATCGAACTGGTAGTGTGCCTGTCGATAGGTATCGATGCGCGCGGCGAGCGCCTCGTCGATGAAGGTGCGTAGCTCCTCATCACTCTTTCCCTGCAAGATGGGACGCTGTTGTTTGGCAATGCGCAGCCGGCGGAAGAGAACCTCGGGTGCTACATTCAGGAAGAGGGTCTGCCCTTGTCGGTTCATAAACTCCATGTTGTCGAAGAAGCAGGGTGTGCCCCCGCCGGTAGAGATGATGACGTTCTCAAACTCGGCTGCTTCGTGCAGCATCTCGCGTTCTGTTTGGCGGAAGGCGGCTTCGCCTCGTATGTGAAACAGTTCACTGATGGTTTGATGGAATCGCTCCTCGATGTACCAGTCGAGATCGACGAAGGAGATGCCCAGCGCATGAGCCAATGCTTTGCCCAAGGTGGTTTTGCCGGCTCCCATGTAGCCGACTAAAAATATTCGTATCATGGTGTGCTAAGTGGGTGATTGCGGGCAAAGATAGTGAATATATTAAAACGATGCCGCCTCCGGCACCTGTTCGGTGTCCGGGGCGGCATCTGTTTGGTGCTTGCGGCAGCACCTTACCGGAAGATGCGGATGCGGTTGCTCACATCGTCGACCTCCTTGGCATGCGGTTCGCCCGTAGGCGTACCGAAAGGCATCTGTGCAATCAGCATCCAGCTTTCGGGAAGCTGCCAGGTGCGAATCACTTCGGCGTCGATGATGGGATTGTAGTGTTGCAACGAGACGCCCAGGCCGGCATCTTCGAGCATCGTCCAGATGGCATACTGGTGCATGGCCGAACCTTGCTGCGCCCACAAGGGGAAGTTCTCCTTATAGGTGGGATGGTCGGCCTGCAGTTGGTGCACGATGGCCAGGTCTTCAAAGAAGAGGATGGTGCCGTGTCCGCAGGCCAAGCTGCCGTTGATTTTGGCTTCGGCATGGGCGTAGGAACTTTCCGAGGTGCGTGCCTTGAGCGTTCGCTTGACGATGTCCCAGAGTTTCTGGTTCTCTTCGCCGAGCAGCAGCACGATGCGGGTAGATTGTGAATTGTACGACGAGGGAGTATATTTGACGGCCTCGCGAATGATGTGAATGACTTCTTCGTCCTGAATGGGAGAGTCGCTATTAATGTCGTAATAGCTGCGTCGGTGTTCCAACGCTTCGATGAATGTTCGTTTCATACTGAATCTGTTTTATGTTCTGTTTACTTCACATTGTGAATGTTTGAAACGTTGGCGGAAAGAAAAATGTTCGCACCACTTCGCACGAATTGCCTCAAAGCGATACCTTTGCGGCATGAAACAGCAGAAACAACAACGATACTACGTGGTGTGGGTGGGCGTTACCCCCGGCATCTACGAGACGTGGACGGCGTGTCAATTGCAAATCAAGGGCTATGCCGGTGCGCGCTTCAAATCGTTCGCCACCCGCCCCGAGGCCGAAGAGGCGTTTGCCTCCCGCCCCGAGAGATATTTGTCGCGTCCTGCTGCCTCCCGCCCTGCTGCCTCGCGCCCTGCTGCCGTAGTTCCTTCGGGCGTGCTTCCTCCCGAGGTGGTGGAGAACAGCCTGGCGGTAGATGCCGCCTGTAGCGGCAATCCCGGGCAAATGGAGTATCGGGGCGTGCATGTGGGCGGCCGGCAGCAACTGTTCCATTTCGGGCCGGTCTACGGCACCAACAACATCGGCGAGTTCCTGGCCATTGTGCATGCACTGGCGCTGTTGGACCAACGCGGGCTGAAGATGCCGGTCTATAGCGACAGTGTCAATGCCATCCTGTGGGTGAAGAAGAAGAAGTGCCGCACCAAGCTGGAACGCACCGGGCGCACCGAACCACTCTTCCAACTCATCGAGCGCGCCGAGCGGTGGTTACAGACGCACCCCTACGACACGCCGGTGCTCAAGTGGGAGACCCGCCGGTGGGGCGAGATTCCGGCCGACTTCGGCCGGAAGTAGTCGGTGCGCCGTTGCAAGGAACCCGAAAAGATAGCCTATCTTTGTACCGATAATCAATCAATCCTCCATCAGCAGTATGAAACAGCTCCTCCCGTTCTTTTTTGTGCTGGGTTGCCTCATTCCACCGGCGCCGGCACAAACCATCTACACGGTAGACAACCTTCCCAATACACATCTCCAAGCGAAGACACGCTACGTCTCCGACCCGGCGGCCATCCTCTCCACTGCTACCCGCGACAGCATCGACGCGATGCTCTACGCCCTCGACCGCCAGACTGGCATTGAGGTGGCGGTAGCCACGCTCCCCTCCATCGGTCAGGCCGACTGCTTCACCTTTGCCTACGACCTCTTCACCAAGTGGGGCGTAGGCAAGAAGGGAAATGACAACGGGCTGGTGGTGCTGTTGGTGACCGATCAGCGCTGCATTCAGTTCGTCACCGGCTATGGATTGGAGGGCGACCTGCCCGATGCCATCTGCAAACGCATCCAAGCCCGGCAGATGAACCCGAAGCTGGCTAAGGGCGACTGGGACGGCGGCATGGTGGCCGGCATACGCGCCGTGTGCGCCCGTTTGGACGGAAGCATGTCCGGCGAGGCGCCTGACGAAGGCGAAGAACCGTTCATCCCCTTCATCACCCTGCTGGTAGTGGCGGGGGCACTCTTTGCCGTCGCCTTCGGAGCGGCGCGTCGTCGTTCCCGCTGTCCGGCCTGCAAGAAGCATAAGCTGCAACGTACCGGTGTGCGGCTCCTCTCCAATCATAACGGTGTGCGCACCGAAGAGGTCACCTACACCTGCCGCAACTGTGGTCACACCTTGATGCGGCTCGAGCAGCGCGGCAGCAACAACTACCGCGGCGGAAGCGGCGGCGGCCCGGTTATCTTCGGCGGCGGCTTCGGAGGTTTTGGAGGTGGAGGCGGCGGCAGCTTCGGCGGCGGACGCAGCGGTGGCGGTGGTGCCGGCAGCCGTTTCTAACAAGCATTTGGCAATAAGATTCATTCATTAATAATTTGGAAACATGAAGAAGTCAACCATCATCCTTTTGGTCGTTCTTGCCCTCGTTGTTGTTTGGGCGGTGACCGGTTACAACAGTTTAGTCAACATGGACGAGAATGTCAACGGCCAATGGGCCAATGTAGAGACCGCCTATCAACGGCGTGCCGATTTGATACCCAATCTGGTAAACACCGTCAAGGGTTATGCCACGCACGAGCAAACCACGCTCGAAGAGGTTACCCGGGCACGCAGCCAGGCCACCCAAATCAAGGTAGACCCCGCCGACCTCACGCCCGAAAAGCTGGCCGAGTATCAACGTGCCCAAGGAGCGGTCACCTCCGCTTTGGGCAAGCTGCTGGCCATCACCGAGAACTATCCCGATTTAAAGGCCAATCAAAACTTCTTGGAATTGCAGGCGCAGCTCGAAGGAACGGAGAACCGCATCAACGTGGCACGCACCAACTTCAACGATGCGGCCAAGCAGTTCAATGCCGCCCGTCGCCGCTTCCCCAAGAGCCTGATAGCGGGCCTGTTCGGCTTCGACAAACATGCCTACTTCGAGGCTTCCGAGGGAGCCGAGCGGGCACCGGAAGTGCAGTTCTAACCTCTCCGATTACTTTTTCTTTCCCAGCCGGTTGGTCGACACGTAGCTGTAGATAGCCGGCACGATGAACATCGTCAGGAAGGTGGAAACCAGCATACCGCCGGCCACGGCCACACCCATGGCGATGCGCTGGTTGGCGCCTTCGCCCGTGGCGAAGGCCAACGGCAGGATGCCCAATATGGTGGAGGCGCTGGTCATCAAGATGGGGCGCAGGCGCTGCAAGGAAGCATCTGCGATGGCACGCATTTTATCTTCACCGTTCTCCTGTTTCTGATTGGCAAACTCCACGATGAGGATGCCGTTCTTGGCTACCAGGCCGATGAGCATGATGATGCCTATTTGGCTGAAGATATTCATGGTGATGCCCGCGAAGTACATAAAGATCAGCGCGCCGGTGATGGCCAGCGGCACGGTGAACATGATGATGAGCGGATCCTTGAAACTCTCGAACTGCGCGGCCAGAATCAGGTAAATCAGGAAGATGGCCAGCAAGAAGGCAAACATCAAGCTTGAGGAGCTTTCGCGATACTCTTTGGAATCGCCGGCCAGCGCCGTGCGGAAGGTGTCGTCGAGCGTGGAGGCGGCAATCTTATCCATTTCGTCCAATCCCTGTCCGATGGTTTTGCCCTCGGCCAAGCCCGCCGAGACGGTGGCCGAGACAAAGCGGTTGTAGCGATAGAGCTGCGGGGGCGCAATGCCGCCCAACAAATCAATGAAATTGTCCAACTGCACCATCTCCCCCTTGCTGCTGCGGATGTAGATGCTTTTGAGGTCGGAAGGTTTGTTGCGTTGCTGCCGGTTGATTTCGCCCAGTATCTCGTATTGCTTGCCGTTCATGTAGAAGTAGCCCATGCGCTGACCGCTCAACCCGTATTGCAGGGTCTCGGCGATGTTACGGGTGCTGATGCCCATGATGCCGGCCTTGTCGCGGTTGATGCTGATGCGTGCTTCGGGCTTGCTGAACTTGAGATTGACGTCGGCCATCTGAAAGACGGGGTTCTCGTAGACTTTGGCCATGAAGACGGGCAGAATCTCCTGCAACTTCTCGATGTTGGTGGCTTGCAGCACATACTGCACGGGCATACCGCCGCGCCGTCCGCCGAACGACGAAGATTGTTGCACGAAGGCGCGTGCCTTCGTCTTTCGTTGCACGGCGCGCGAGAGTTGTTCGGCCACCTGCATCTGCGAGTAGTTGCGTTCTTTGATGTCTTTGAGCGTGAGTTGTATGTTACCGCTTCCGCTCCACACCCGTGCCGAGACCGCCTGGGCATCGGGCACGATGGAGTCGACCAGGTCGTTGATGCCTTCGGTGTAGTCGCGCATATATTCGTAGGTGACGCCCTCGGGTCCCATGGTGTTGATGTTGATCATCGAGCGGTCTTCGAGCGGGGCCATCTCGGCGGGGATGGTGTTCCAAAGATAGAAGATGCCCAGCAGCGTCAGCGCCACAATGGGGAAGGTGAGCCACCGCCGGTGCAGGAAACCGCCCAGCGCACGGCTATAGATACGGTTCATTCCCTCGAAGAAGGGTTCGCTCTTGCGGTAGAACCAGTTCTGCTTCTGGCGTCGCACCAGCAATTTGGTAGCCAACATGGGCGTGAAGGTGAGGGCGGCAAACGAAGAGATAATCACCGACCCCGAGACCACGATGCTGAACTCGCGGAACAATCGTCCGGTCATTCCCTCCATGAAGACGATGGGAAAGAAGACCGCCACCAGCGTGATGGTGGTGGAGATGACGGCGAAGAAGATCTCTTTGGCACCCTCGATGCCCGCCTGCTTGGGAGCCATCCCCCGTTCGATGCGCACATAGATATTTTCGGTCATTACAATGGCATCGTCCACCACCAATCCCACCGAGAGCACGATAGCCAACATCGAGAGCACATTGATGGAGAAGCCGGCCAGATACATCACAAAGAAAGCTCCGATGAGCGAGACCGGAATCACAATGACCGGCACCAGCGTCACCCGCCAGTCGCGCAAGAAGAGGAAGATGATGATGATGACTAAGATGAACGCCTCGTAGACCGTGCTCTCCACCTCCGAGATGGAGGCGCGGATGAAGCGGGTGTTGTCGAATCCGTAGGAGTATTGCACGTCGTCGGGCAGGTCTTTCTTCATCTGCTCCATGCGTTGATACACGGCGTCGGCAATCTTGATATGGTTGGCACCCGGCTGGGGCACCACCACCACGCCCACCATGGGAATGCCGTTCATCTTCATGTAGCTCTTGATGTTCGAGGGACCCAGCTCGGCGCGGCCAATGTCGCTGAAACGCACGATGCGTCCCTGGCTTTCGCGCAGGATCAGGTCGTTAAACTCCTCGGCCGTATGCATCAGTCCGAGCGTGCGGATGGAGAGTTCGATGGTGTTGCCTTCGATGCTTCCCGAGGGCAGCTCCACGTTTTCGCGGTCGATGGCACTTTTCACATCCACCGGGGTGATGTCGTAGCCGGCCATCTTGATGGGGTCGAGCCACAGGCGCATCGAGTAGCGTTTCTCGCCCCAGATGTCTACGCTGCTCACGTCGGAGATGGTTTGCAGCTGTTCCTTCACCGTCAGTTCGGCAATCTCGCTGAGTTCGAGCAGTGGGCGTTTGTCGCTCCGCAGTGCCACCATCAGGATGGGGCGTGCATCGGCATCGGCTTTGGAGACGGTGGGCGGATCGCAGTCACGCGGCAGGTAGCGCTGGGCACGCGACACCTTGTCGCGCACGTCGTTGGCCGCCGTTTCCAAGTCTACCGAGAGTTCAAACTCGACGGTGATGCGCGAATTGCCGTATGAACTGACACTGGTGAGCGAGCGAATGCCCGGAATACCGTTCACGTTCTGCTCAATGGGTTCGGTAATCTGGTTTTCGATGACGTCGGCATTGGCGCCCGGGTAGGAGCACGAGACCGAAATGATGGGATTGTCCACCGAAGGATATTCGCGCACGCCCAGGTAGGTGTAGCCGATAATGCCGAAGAGCAGGATTATCAGGGTGAGTACGGTGGAGAGTACGGGGCGGCGTATGCTGAGTTCGGAGATGTTCATGGCGCTTAATCTACACTGTCCAACGTAACCGGAAGCGCCGTGCGCAGCTGCAGCGTGCCCGAAACAATCACCGTGTCGCCGGTGTGCAATCCTTGCAGCACCTCCACATCCGATTCGGTGCGGATACCGGTTTTAATCTCCACCGGCTGTGCTTTTCCCGAGCGGTAGACAAACACTTTGTCTTTACCCATCTCCGGCACAATGGCTTCGGCCGGCACCGAGAGGGCATCCTTCACTTCGGCCTTGGTCAGCTGAATATCCACATAGCGTCCGGGCATCACCCGTCCGCCCGTGTTGGGATAGAGGGCACGCAGGGCAAGCGTGCGGGTATCCTGGTTCACGCTCGATTCGCGGGCATACACCTTGGCGTGATAGGGGGCGAGTGACCCGTCGAGCTTGAAGTCGACGCCCGCACCGATAGGCACTTCGTCGGCATAGCGTTCGGGAACGGAGAACTCCACCTTGAGCGGGGTGATTTTGGTGAGACGCGCCACCACAATGGTGGGTGAGGCGTAGGTTCCCACGCTCACCTGCCGCAAGCCGATGATGCCGTCGAAGGGCGCGCGCAACTCGGTTTGGGCGATGTTGGCTTTGACCAAGTCGATGTCGGCATTGAGCGTCGCCAGCTCGGTTCGCACCTGTTCGTAGGCCTCCTGACTGACGGCATCGCGCTCGAGCAGTGCATTTTGGCGAAACACGCGGTCTTCGGCCAGTTTCAGCTGTGCGGTGAGCCGCTGCAGTTGAGCCAGCAACGGACGATCATTCACCTTGGCCAGCAGTTGTCCTTGGGAGACGTGCGTTCCCTCTTCAAAGTTTATCTCTATGATTTTTCCCGATGTCTCGAACGAGAGATTGACCTCCTCGTCGGGCAGGAGGCTGCCGTTTATCTTGATTTCATCTTTCAGCTCTTGCGGCTTTACAATCCGACCGTTCACATTGAGCACCCGTTTGCCGCCGCTTCCGGCACCGGGCATCACTTTGTCGGCCGCAGCCAACTCTTCATTTGTCTTAGGTAATTGGGAATAAACTCCCCATGTAATCAGTGCAATCACAAGGAGACCTACGAGGCCCCATTTCAGTTTTTTATTCATAAAGCAACAAGATAAGAGGATAAATCTTTGGTTAGATGGCCAAAGATACAAAAAGTTTAATCTATCCAAAGAATCTGAAACGAATCAGAAGGTGTTACTTTATAAATGGATGCAGGAGATATATTAAAAGCCCTTCGGAACCTCGGCGGGCGTATGCCAAAACTGATCTTCACCCCCAAAGAAGATGTGTCAAAACATGAAGTAACTAAATTCCCCTCCTCCGGGGAGGAGGGGTGCCCGCAGGGCGGGGTGGTAGGACTATACATTCTATGGATTAATAGGTATTTTGTCCCACCACCCCGTCGCTT
>JAISHB010000108.1 GCA_031262785.1 Prevotellaceae bacterium | reverse complement strand
GCCTAAAATTCTACCCAGAGCACCGATTTTACCCCTAATTGACGGCATGGTAATGATTACATCCACGTCCGTCCAGCCGCCTTTGATCTTTTCAATATATTCGTCAAGACCTACATAGTCAGCTCCAGCTTCTTTCGCTGCAGCTTCAGCGTCAGGAGTACAAAGTGCCAGCACACGTACAACCTTGCCCGTGCCATGAGGAAGTGATACTACACCTCTCACCATTTGGTTTGCCTTACGCGGATCAACACCCAAACGTACGTCAATATCCAGCGAGGCATCAAACTTAGTAAAAGTAATCTCCTTTACCAATATAGCCGCCTCTTTAAGTGAGTAGATTTTCCCTGCTTCAATTTTTTCTGCAGCCAACTTTTGTTTTTTAGTAAGTTTACTCATTCTAATTGAAGTTTATTTAGTTATTAACAGGGAACTCCCCTTTGACAGTAATACCCATACTCCGTGCTGTTCCAGCCACCATCTTCATAGCCGCATCTACAGTGAAGCAATTCAAGTCCACCAGTTTGTCTTGAGCAATCGTGCGAACCTGTTCCCAAGTAATCTCGGAAACTTTCTTACGATTAGGCTCAGCAGAAACACCATTCAACTTAGCCACTTCAAGCAATTGAATGGCCACAGGAGGAGTCTTGATTACAAAATCGAAAGACTTATCCGTGTAGTAAGTAATAATCACAGGCAAAACCTTGCCCGCTTTGTCTTGGGTTCTGGCATTGAATTGCTTGCAAAACTCCATGATGTTTACACCTTTCGAACCCAATGCAGGGCCTACGGGTGGAGATGGATTCGCCGCGCCTCCTTTAATCTGTAATTTGATTAGTCCAGCAACTTCTTTAGCCATTTTCTATTGATTTATATAAATGAAATTAGTTGAATAATCACAGCGTAACACCTGCCATTACTCTTTTTCAACCTGCATAAAGCCTAATTCGAGCGGAGTTTTCCGCCCAAATATCTTTACCATAACCTTTAGTTTCTTCTTTTCGGTGTTCACTTCTTCAATAATTCCATTGAATCCGCTGAACGGCCCAAAATTTACTTTCACAGTGTCACCTACAATATACGGGATATTCATATCCTCACCCGCTTCTTGCAGCTCATCAACCGTGCCAAGTATTCGATTTACTTCCGATTGCCTTAGTGGAACAGGTTTATTTTGTCCACCCAAGAACCCAATCACATTCGGAGTATTCCGCAAATGGTGAGCAACCTCACCAAATAAAGCGGCCTCCACTAACACGTAACCCGGAAGATAACTTCTCTCCTTCACAACCTTTTTACCGTTGCGAACTTGATAAACCTTCTCCGTAGGAATTAATACCTGAGAAACATAGTCGGCAAGGCCGCTGTTTTTAATATCAGCTTCAAGGTACTCTTTTACCTTGGCTTCCTTTCCGCTAACGGCACGCAAGACGTACCATTTCTTTTCTAACTCAGACATCTTTACTCGAATTTAGTGTGGATAAATAACTTTCTCCATCAATGTTTGGAAGCAGAAGTCCATCGCAAATACAACCAATGCAATCAGTAGGGAAGCATACAAAACAACAACTGCACTGTTTGTTAGCTCAGAATACGTAGGCCACGATACTTTATGTACAAGTTCGTTATAAGTTTCTTTGATATAAGCTATAATCTTCTTCATCTGTAAGATATTAGCACGGAAGGAGAGGCTCGAACTCCCGACACCCGGTTTTGGAGACCGGTGCTCTACCAACTGAGCTACTCCCGTATGAATCGGTTCACAACTCTGACGTCTGTGAACCGATGCTATTCTTTAACACTTGGATTAGTCCAAAATTTCTGTGATCTGACCAGAACCTACCGTACGTCCGCCTTCACGGATAGCAAAGCGCAAACCTACGTTCAAAGCTACCGGATAGATAAGTTCTACGAAGATTTCAACGTTATCACCAGGCATTACCATATCTACGCCTTCCGGTAATGTAATTTCGCCAGTACAGTCCATCGTACGCAGATAAAATTGAGGACGGTATTTATTATGGAATGGGGTATGACGTCCACCTTCTTCTTTCTTCAACACATAGATAGAAGCTTTGAATCTGGAGTGGGGTTTAATCTGACCCGGTTTGCAAAGCACCATACCGCGCTTGATTTCGTTCTTGTCAATACCACGAAGCAACAAGCCAACGTTATCACCGGCTTCACCTTCGTCTAACAGCTTACGGAACATTTCAACGCCAGTTACAACCGACTTCTTGTCTTCACCCAAACCAAGGATTTCAACTTCGTCTCCGACTTTGATGATACCCGTTTCGATACGACCAGTGGCTACTGTACCACGACCAGTAATCGAGAATACATCCTCTACCGGCATTAAGAAAGGTTTATCTACATCACGCGGAGGCAGCGGAATCCATGTATCTACTGCATCCATCAACTCCATGATTTTCTCTTCCCATTTGGGAACGCCATTCAATGCACCAAGTGCAGAACCGCGAATAACAGGAGTGTTGTCACCGTCGAAATCATAAGCAGAAAGCAGATCACGCATTTCCATTTCAACAAGTTCCAGCATCTCTTCGTCATCAACCATATCGCATTTATTCATGAACACAACCAACTTCGGTACATTTACCTGACGAGCCAACAGAATGTGTTCGCGCGTTTGAGGCATGGGTCCGTCAGTGGCAGCAACCACAATACTGGCACCGTCCATCTGGGCAGCACCCGTAACCATGTTCTTCACATAGTCGGCGTGTCCCGGACAGTCAACGTGTGCATAGTGACGATTTTCTGTCTGATATTCAACATGAGCGGTATTAATCGTGATACCTCTCTCCTTCTCTTCAGGAGCGTTGTCAATCTGATCGAAAGATTTCACTTCCGAAAGTCCTTTCTTTGCCAATACCATGGTGATGGCGGCAGTCAACGTGGTCTTACCGTGGTCTACGTGACCAATCGTACCAATGTTCACATGCGGTTTGGTACGTGCGAATTTCTCTTTAGCCATAGCTTTACTTGTTATTTATTTGAATTAATAATCAGTATTTACTCTTTCTTTATGAGCTGTTATCGGGATTTGAACCCGAGACCTCTTCCTTACCAAGGAAGTGCTCTACCGCTGAGCTATAACAGCAAGGAGAACCGATTGTGGGCAAAGATGGATTCGAACCACCGAAGGCGTAAGCCAGCAGATTTACAGTCTGCCCCATTTGGCCACTCTGGTATTTGCCCGTTTTCATAAACACCTTACATTTCATTATTATAGTAAGGTATGTATGCTCGTGTGCTCCTTATTATCTTTCTTATTATTTCCCACCTCTTCAGTTCGAGCCTCTTGTCGGATTCGAACCAACGACCCCGAGATTACAAATCACGTGCTCTGGCCAACTGAGCTAAAGAGGCAAGGCGCTAAAAAAGCAACCGCTTGCGTTCTTCTTGAGCGAAACGGCTGCAAATTTAGATATTTATTTCACATCTGCCAAATTTTAGCGAATTTTTATTTGCTTCGCTGCTTCTCCTTGTATTTTACCAGCTGTTTTTCCAAAGCTTCCAAACTTAAATCTACCGATTCTTCGAATGTATCGCAGATTTTACTTGCATAGAAATCACCATTGGGTACTATCACTTTCACGCCGGCTTCTTTGTTTATGGCCGTTTCGGGCTTTATAACCTTCAGTGACACTTCAACACTTTTAATGTCATCGTAGAACCGTTCAAGCTTAGCTACCTTTTTTTGGATGAAAGCTTGCAGCTGTTCCGATGCATCGAAATGAATAGATTGAATTCTTACTTCCATACTTACCTCCTTCTTTTTAGACTCTTGGATGAGCCTGATTATATACTTTTTTAAGTTCTTCAAAGGTAGTGTGCGTGTACACTTCTGTCGTGGCCAAGCTGGCATGCCCAAGCAATTCTTTGATCGCTCCGAGTTCAGCGTTGTGATTCAACATGGTGGTGGCAAAGGTGTGTCTGAGCACATGGGGGCTTCGCTTTTTCTGCGTCACTACCTTAGAAAGATTTTGTTTCACAAGTTTCGCTACAACGTAATAGGTTAGTCTCTTCCCGTTTTCCTGCACAAAAAAGGCATCACTGCTACGCAACGGAATGGCTTCGTTTCTCACCTCAACATACGCTTTCAAAGCAACCTCCAACTCCTCACCAAAGGGTATCAGCCGCTGTTTGTTTCCCTTGCCGGTGACCTTGAGTTGAGAAGCGGCAAAATCTACATGCCGGTCGTCCAGTCCTATCAATTCCGCTACCCGAAGACCGGCGGTATAGAACACCTCTATAATCAGATGGTCACGACATCCTTGGTAGCCGTCGCCAAAGTCGGTCTCATCCAACAACCTGTCCATATCGCTCTCTTTCAGAAAGACAGGCAATGGTTTCTTCTTTTTCGGTCCTGTCACCTTTTGCAAAGGGTCTACTGTTAGCTCACCTCTCTGCAGGAGAAATCGATAGAATGACCGCAACGAACTTAACTTTTTGTTGATGGTAGAAGACGCATAACCCTTGTCCATCAACGAAATGATCCATTCACGGACAAGCTCTGCTTTCACGACATCGGGCGTGGAATCGCCAATCTCTTCCCGGGCAAATGCTTCAAACTGACGGATATCATCCTCATAGTACCGGATGGTACCTTTGGAATAATTCCGCTCATACAGAAGATAGTCAAGAAAGGATTTCGTTAGCCACATACGCTACACTTTTAAATGATGCAACGAATGTACGAAGAAGTATTTAATAATTCAAACGAATTACGAATTATTAATCTTCAACCTGCTGAAGTTGTTGCACGTAGACCGCGTGCTCTTTCTTAAGTCGGTTAATTACAGACGGTTTATCAAACTGTTGTCTGCGTCTGAGTTCTTTTACGATGCCCGTTTTTTCATACTTGCGTTTGAATTTCTTCAGGGCTCTTTCAATGTTCTCGCCTTCTTTTACAGGTACTACAATCATTTTCCTTTTTATTAAAACTTTAAATGTTTATATATCATTCGACCAAAATCGAGCCGCAAAATTACGCATAGTTTAATTATTCGCAAAGCTTTTAAAGAAAAAATAGATGAATATACCGGAGCCAACCTTTCGGGCAAAGGCCGGCACCGGTTCAAAGCAGGAGAGGCGAAGCTATTTCACCCCGAAATCGGTCTGCTGTTGCTCCACCTCTTGCAGCAACCGTTGCTTCTCCTGCTCGGAGAGTTGCTTGGAGGTTGAAGCAGGCTGTCCCGAGGGTGAAAGCGACTCCCGGGCAGAGGTCGCCGCCGTTCCGAGGACAGCTATTTGCGGGAGATCGGCAGGGATGCTCTCGAAGGTAATCTGGGCGGGTGTGGGGGCATGCGTACCTTCATACTCGACGTGCGCCCGCACCGTTATCTTGCCTGCCCGAGGGGTGGAGCGTATCAGTGCCGGTGCCGATCCGAACTCCACGGCACGCGGATTGGCACCAATGGAGGCATCGCCGATGAGAGTGCCTTCGCCCTCCACCGTGAAGACGACGTTCTCTTTGGCCAGCCGGCGCACATTGCCGTTGTCGTCGGTTACTTCGGCCACCACCACGATGAAGTCGGAACCGTCGGCTGTCAGTTGCTTGCCTTCGGCATCGAGACGGAGGCGCAGCTTGGTGCTCCGGCGCGAGGGCATCCGACGGTCGGTGCAAACCACCCGGCCGCCGATGATACCTTCGGCGGTGAAGTTGACCTTCTGCCAGTTGCGCTGCGTGTAGCTGTAGGAGCGTGCCTCCCAAAAGTCCCACACATCGGGGAAGATTACCGGTTGCGAGGGCATGTGTCCGGCCTCGTGTTTGACAGGCAGTATCCAGCTCTTAGCCCCGTCGTAGGCGGTCAGACGTACCGAGTCGCAGTTGCTGAAGACCACCATTTCACGATCGGAAAAGGGCGACAGCTCATGGGCAATGTAGACCATCGGACCACACTCTGCCAATGGATGCCGGAGGTCGGCCGCCGTCTGGCTGCGGAACAGATAGTAGGCATACTTGGGTTGTCTGAAGGCATCGTAGATGCCGCCCCAGTAGGGATCGGGATGATAGCCGCGCTGATGATCGAAGGGATGCCACTGCGCACCGCCCGTAAACTGTCCACCCGAGGATTGATACATCTGGTCGTAGCTCTCGGCCAGCGAGCGTGCCTGCACCAGCAACGGACGCTCGCCCCACGAACGCGAAGCGCGGTTGTTGCAGTTGTGGGCGTACCAGTCGTCGACGTTCTCGCCCCACTCGCGGGTGAAGATACTCTGGCGGATGGTGTTATCGGGTGCGGCGGCATCCTTAGGCCAGCCGTACACCACGTCGTAGTGTTCCTTCACACCCTTGGAGTGGAGGTCGGCCGCGGCGCCGGGGCGTCCCTCGTAGGGATACTCTTCGCGGGTGATGGCCAGCGCCTCCAGGGCAAAGTCTTCGGGGAAGGGCGTTTCGTTCAGGATGGGTTCCCACAGCAGCACGGAGGGGTGGTTGCGATCGCGGCGAATCATCGCCCGGGTGTTGGCATGGACACGGGCGGCAAACTGCGGATCTTTGTTCCAGAACTGCCAGCCGGGAGTGGCCACAATGACGAACAACCCCAGCTCGTCGCACGCATCCATAAAGGCGGGATCTTGCGGATAGTGCGCCGCACGGATGATGCGGCATCCGGCATCGCGCAACCGTTTGGCGTCGCGCCACTGCTGCGAGTTGGGCAGTGCATTGCCCACGTAGGCAAAGTCTTGGTGGCGGTTGGCTCCGATGAGCTGTCCGAAAGGTTGGTCGTTCAAATAGAAGCCTTCGCGTCCGCGAAACTCGGCCTTGCGGAGGCCGATGCGGGTGGTGCCGCCGTCTTGCGGCACACCTCCGAGGAGCAGACGCGATTGCACCCTATATAAATAAGGTGTATCGGGGGTCCACAGACGGGGTTGTTTCAGGGTGAAGGTCTGCTTGACGATGCGCCGTTCTCCGGCGGCCAGCCGCACGCGCGAGGTGGTTTGCCCCATGCGTTTCCCGTCGGCATCAACCAGCGTGGTCTGCAGCGTGGCCGTGCGGGCAGCGGGCAGATGGTTCATCACCTCGGTGTCGACGCACACCATAGCCGAGGCAGGCGAGATGGCTTGGTAGTGCACAAAGATGCCGCCTCCGGCAGGTTGCACCCCCGCATCGGTGGAGTGGGTGATGCACAGGGGCGAGCGGGCAATGAGCCACACGTCGCGGTAGATGCCCCCGTGGTAGGCGAAGTCGAGGGTATACTGCGGCTTGCCCGGGGGATAGTTCTTGTCGTCGCTGTTGTCGGCCATCAGGGCAACCACACAGGTGTCGCCGGCCTGCAGGCCTTCCCCGGTCAGGTCGATGGTAAAGGGCAGGTAGCCGCCCAGGTGCTCCAACACCTGCCGACCGTTGACGTAGACCCGTTGCTTGCCCATCACCGCTTCGAAGTGAAGTTCGAGGCGCTCTCCGCGCAGCTCATCGGGCAGACGGAAGGTTTTGCGATACCAAGCCACGCCCTGGTAGTTGCGGCAGCCGCTTGCTTCGGCCGGCTCCAGACGCACGGTGTGGGGGGTACTGACTAACTCCCACGACCGGTCGTCGTAGGCAACTTGTTCGGCACCCGGAGCCTCGCCCAGGTGGAAACGCCAATCGGCATTGAAACTATAGAGGGTGCGTCCCGAACCCTCGAGCGGGAACAGACCGGCCACCGAGACGGGCACGCGGCCGTCGGCAGTTGCACACAAGCTGGTGAGCCAGATGAGCAGAAAGGGAATGAATCGTTGCATAAGGTAATGATAGAGAGTTGATGATGGAGTGAATAGATGAATACTCAATTAGGGGGTGAAGGGTCGTACAACCCTTCGGTGAACAGTTGTACAACTGTAGGGTGGACAGTTGCACAACTGTAGGGCGAACAGATGTACAACTGCGGGGGGTACAGTTGCACAACTGTAGGGGGTATAGTTGCACAACTGTGTGGTCGCGGATGTACGTCCGTCCAATTACTAACGCAATTCGGGCGGAAGTAGTATGTCGCGGCGTCTGTACTCGGGCGTTACCTGCAGACGAATCAGTCGTCCGCCTTTCAGCTCGGCCTCCACCACGGTTTGGCCGGGGGCATGCAGGCGGAAGTGCACATCGTCGGTCAGGTTCCACGCCGGAAAGAGGTAGATGGCCGCATCGTGCGTCTGCAAGAGCATCTCCTGCAGTCCTATCATGCCCACGCCTCCGCGGTTGTGGTCGGGTGCCCAGTCGAAGCCGGGCGACCAGAAGGCCGGGTAGCGGTAGGGACCACTGGCCATCTTCCCGCGGGTGAGGCCTCGCGCCTCGTCGGTCAGTCCCAGGCAAGCCGCCCACACGTTGTCCTGCTTCCATCCGGCCGTGCTGCGAAAGCGCAACGCATCGGGGTCGTGCAGGTAGGTGTTGCGGGCAATCTCAAGCGAGTCGCGCTGCCAGATGCCGAACCTGCGCCAGGGAAAGACGGGGTAGAGCTGGGGGGTCTCGGTATTGTTGACCCGCTCCCACACCACGGCCGGGGCGATGAGCGTGCGACCCTCCGTTTGCCGCAGGGGCACGGGCGGGAAGTGGGCGGCCGGGCGGCCGTAGTAGCGTTCGTACACGGTGTGCAGTGCGGCCAGCGTACTCGAGGGGTTGTAGGCCATCTTGTAGGTTTCGCACCCCGACCCCGGGTAGAGCACCACTTGCGATTGTTCGTTCAGCTCTTTGTGCCCGCGGCGGCGTGCCAGATAGCGGTAGTGCTCGTCGAAGAAGGTGAGGCACCCTTCGATGAGCGGGCGGTAGGGGGTGAGGTCGATGCCGGCGTAGGTGTGGGCATCCAGCACCATCAGGCAACACTCCAGCGCCGTGTCCCACTGATATTCCAGCCAGGCGTTGTACTCCAGGCCGGCGTCGAAGCCGGCCGGTCGCTTCCCTCCATATTCGGCGGGGTTGGGCAGGCCGTAGCTCTCGAGTTGCTCGGTGAACGAGGCACCTGCGTGGTGCCAGTAGACCGCGGTGCGGAGTGTGGCGTTGGGCAGCAGGCGGAGGTAGAAGTCTAAGTAGGGCTGGAGTACGTCCACGTCACCCGACTTGAGCATCGGCCAGTAGACCAACCGTTGGTTCTGCGCCGTAAAGATGCCCCCGCCCCAACGGCGGTAGTCGGGCGTATAGCAGGCGGCCGTGTCGGCATAGCAGGGGTCGAAGGTAAACAGCCCGCCGTTGAACTTGGTAGGCCACGCTCCGCGGGCGTTGCAGCCCAGCAGGTAACGGAAAAGGGTGTAGTTGCGGGCGGCTTCGGCCAATTCTCCCCGGTCTACGCGGATGAAGCTGCGTTGCCAGAAGCTGCGCCACCACGCACGGGTGGCCTGCTTACCGGCGGGAGCGGCGGGAGCGGAAGCCCCGGTTAGCTCAAGGGTGACGTTAAGTTTGCGGCGCGGGCGGTCGGTCTGCAGGTTCCACGCCCGGTAATCGGTGTCGGCATAGAGGCCGTCGGTTACACCTTTATATATAAGGTGATCGCCCCACAATCGTCCGCCGAAGCGAAGGCCTCCCAGCGGATTGTACAGCGCACGCTTGACCGAGTCTAATCCCTGCTGTGCCACGCTGAAGTCGAACACCGTTTCACGGGCGTTCCGATGCTCGAAGACGATGGTGTTGCCCTCCGTGCCGATGCTGTCGGCGCGGGTGGTCAGCCCCTGGGGGAGCAACCACTTATAGGAGCTTTGTTGTGCCTCGCCTTTGCGAATGATTCTGTCGCGATAGCGCCAGCTCTCGTAGCTCACCCGTGCCCAGAGCGGTGCCTCACTGCTCAGCTCCAGATGTACCAAAGGGGCAAAGGCATCTACCCACAGCTCGATGCGGGTGCCGCCGGCCGAGATGAGCAGGTTGCCGTCGGCCAGATTGAGTTCTTGCCGGAAGCTGCTTGCATGCTCCACGAACGGATTGGGGGTGAGCCGCACACGCACACGTCCCAGCTTGAGCAGGGTGTTGTTGGCATCAAACGTACCGCTGCGGGCGACGTAGAAGAGCAGGTCGCCCTCTTCCACCCATACGTTCAGCCCCACGTCGCCACCGCCACAGGGCATCGACTCCGAAGAGTTGTGCGAGGGTGATGTCCACACCAGCGATTCGGGCTGAGCCTGCAAGGGTTGCACGGCCAGCCCGCCGGCCAGCAACAGACCGGCCATAAGCAGTCGGTTCATCGGCATCCCTCCTACCACTTATCGGTTCTAAAGGAAGAGAGCGGCAAGCCGTTGCCTCCGAAAAGGTCACCCTCGACGAAGTTCTCGAAGCCGTAGCGGGCGGCCACCGGTTGTTTCACCTCCTGGCTCTTGACATAGACTTTGTTGCCGCTAATCCATGCCTGTGCCGGATGAAACTGTTTGTCCTCTCCGGCCACGGTGAAGTGTTCCAGCCGGTAGTCGCGGTCTTTGTCGGCCACCCACAGCTTGGAGCGCTGGAAAGAGAGGATAAGGGTGTCGCCCTTGACCTCCATCTTCTCGTAAACGGGACTCTCGCCATAGACCCCCGTGATGCCGTAGGTCTTGGTCAGTGCCAGTAGTGCCAGCCGCTCGCCGGCCTGCTGCTTTTGGGAGGGGTGAATGCATTTCTCCAGGCCGGCATCCATCAACACGGCCATGCCGGTGTGGGGGACCCGCAGCTCCACCTGTGCCTGGGCTTCGCGCAGGTAGGCCGAGTTGATCTTCTCTCCGTAGTCGAACGGGGCAATCTGACAATAGTAGAAGGGGAAGTCGCCTTGCTTCCATTCCGAGCGCCAGCCGGCTATCAGTGCAGCGAACATGTCGGCATAGGTTTGATAGCGGTTGCAGTTGTCTTCGCCCTGATACCAGATAACCCCGCGCATACTCATCCCGATGAGCGGGTGCAGCATGCCGTTATACAGGACGGTGGGGGTACGGTTTTTCGATTTGATATCGGCCTCTGTCTGTGGTATCTTGGCATCGGGGAACGTGCGCAGCCAGTCGGAGTGCATCCACGCCTCGCAGGCCGATCCGCCCCACGAAGCCACGACCAATCCCACCGGCACCTGCAACAGCTCCTCCACCAAACGGCCGAAGTAGTAGGCCGTGGCGCTGAAGTTGGCCACCGTCTGGGGCGTGGCTTCGCTCCAGCTGCCGGTGACATCGTCCAGCGGCACCAGCGACGAATTGCGCTTCACCGTGAACAGACGCAGGCGCGGATTGGTACTCTTGAGGATGGCCATCGTGGAACCCTCGACGGGTTGTCCGGTGAATCCCTTCATGGGCATCTCCATATTGCTTTGTCCCGAGCAGAGCCACACTTCACCTATTAATATATTAGAGAGCGTGGTGCGTTCGCCCTCGTCGAATGTCAGCGTATACGGACCACCGGCTGCAGGAGTGGGTACCGACAGTTGCCAACTTCCGCTCTTATCTGCCCGGACAGTATAGCTCTTACCGTCCCAGCTCGTGGTTACCGTCACCGGTTTATCGGGCGATGCACTCCCCCATAAATTGGCCTGCGTTTGCTGCTGCATCACCATCCCGTCGGCAAACAGGGCGGGGAGTTTCACTTTTGCCTGTGTGGCTGTAGTCGAAGCCAGTAGTAGCAACGACAACCATAACTTGTTTCCTACCTTCATGATTCTGATTCGTTCTATTATGCTAAGTAAAGAGGAGACGTTCTCTGCCCTTGAATGTACCTTTTTTGCGTATAAAACCCCCAAAGGCATTAATAGATGTTAATTATGGGAAGTTTTCTGCTCGAATATTTGGTGCGTATGAGAACTTGCCCTAATTTTGTCTCCCGAAAGAAACATTAGATTTTTTCATAGTTAAGGTTTAGGTTAAAAACAAAAGGAGGAGCTGTGAAGCTGCTCCTTTTTTCGTATCCTTATCTTTGCTATCCGGCAGATAAGCAGTACCTTTGCCGCCGAAAAACAGAATGATTTATTGATATGGATGATATTATGCAATTCCTAATCGTGCTCGGTGTAATTGCTATCGGCATCTACCAGCAGTACAAAAAAGAAGCGGCCAAGAAAGCAAGCGAGCGAAGCGTCCTGCCTGCACCGCCCACGGCTACTCCCCGTCAAGCTCCGGCATCTTCACGTCGGAAGCGCGAATCATTCTTACCCACGGGCGACGCCACCACCTCTTCCCTTACCGGCAGTGTTAGCGCCTCCCCCTGTACACCGAATACGTCGATATCCCCCATTTCCACCCCCCCGCAACCCGAAACAGAATCGGACTATGCCATCCACTCGGCCGAAGAGGCACGACGAGCCATCATCTGGTCGGAAATCCTGCAACGGAAATATTAAAACCCCCTTTATATTCATTTATGTCATTACGTTACATCTCGGCAGCGGAAGCTGCCAGTCACATTAAACACGGCGATACGCTCGGTTTGAGCGGTTTTACACCCGCCGGAACAGCCAAAGCCGTTACGGCCGAAGTAGCTCACATTGCCCAAGCCGCACATGCACAAGGCAAACCCTTCCAGGTAAACATCCTCACCGGAGCCTCCACGGGCGAATCGTGCGACGGCGTGCTCTCACGCGCCAAAGCCTTGCGCTACCGTGCTCCCTACACCACCAATGCCGATTTTCGCAAGGCGGTCAACAACGGAGAGATTGCCTACAACGACATCCACCTCTCGCAGATGGCACAAGAGATCCGTTACGGCTTCATGGGCAAGATAGACTTTGCCATCATCGAAGCCTGCGAAGTGACGCCCGAGGGCAAAATCTACCTCACCGCCGCCGGCGGCATCTCCCCCACCCTGTGCCGCGTAGCCGACCAAATCATCATTGAGCTGAATGCCTTTCACAGCAAAAACGGCATGGGTCTGCACGACGTCTACGAAACACTCGACCCGCCCTACCGTCGCGAAATCCCCATCTACAAACCCAGCGACCGCATCGGCAAGCCCTACATTCAGGTAGACCCCAACAAGATTCTGGGCGTAGTAGAGACCAACTGGCCGGACGAAGCGCGCGAGTTTGCCGCCTCCGACCCCACCGCCGAGAAGATTGGCCAAAACATCGCCGACTTCCTGACCGCCGACATGCGTCGGGGCATCATCCCCTCCACCTTCTTGCCGTTGCAATCGGGTGTGGGCAATGTGGCCAACGCCGTGCTGGGCGCACTGGGACGCGAAAGCAGCATCCCGCCTTTCGAGATGTACACCGAAGTGATTCAAAACTCGGTTATCGACCTCATCAAAGAGGGTCGCGTGAAGTTTGGCAGCACCTGCTCGCTGACCGTGACCAACGACTGCTTGACCGAAATCTACCAAAACATGGACTTCTTCGCCGACAAGCTGGTGCTCCGTCCCTCGGAAATATCCAACAACCCCGAAATGGTGCGTCGTCTGGGCGTCATCTCCATGAACACCGCCATCGAGATGGACCTCTACGGCAACGTCAACTCCACCCACATCAGCGGCACCAAGATGATGAACGGCATCGGCGGCTCGGGCGACTTCACCCGCGGCGCCTACATCTCCATCTTCTCGTGCCCCTCGGAAGCCAAGCAGGGAAAGATTTCGGCCATCGTACCCATGGTGACCCATGCCGATCACAGCGAACACTCCGTCAACATCGTCGTGACCGAACAGGGCATTGCCGATTTGCGCGGAAAAGATCCGAAGCAGCGTGCACAAGCCATCATCGAGAACTGTGCACATCCCGACTACAAGAACATCCTGTGGGATTACCTCAAGCTGACCGACGGCAAATCGCAAACTCCGCACAATCTCAAGGCAGCCTTCGCCATGCACAATGAGCTGGCGCAAAGCGGCGATATGCGAAACGTAGACTGGTCGGTCTACCGCTAAAAGCGGCTTACCCTGCAACAGCAACAAACGGGATGCAATGCTTCGGCAATGCATCCCGTTTTTGATGGATAAAAGCCCCTAAAAATAGGAACCGACGTCTCACCTACCGGCGCGAATGAGGATAAATTTCTCAGCAGACCCTAACCTACCGGCGCGAATTAGGAGAGATTTCTGACCAGACCTTAACCTACCGGCGCGAAGCCGGAGAGATTTCTGACCAGACCTTCACCTACCGGCGCAAAGCTGGAGAGATTTCTGACCAGACCCTAACCTACCGGCGCGAAGCTGGAGAGATTTCTGACCAGACCTTCACCTACCGGCGCGAAGCTGGAGAGATTTCTGACCAACTTCGCGCCGGTAGGTTAGACCTTGGATAGATTTCTATCCTAATTCGCGCCGGTAGGAAATGGCTCGTTTATTTTTTCAGGCACTTGAAAACGTCAGAAATTAATCATAGCGAGCACTTTGTCGGTAGCACCCGCGTTGCCGGTGACATACGATCCGGCTTTCGCGCCCACTTCGCGCAAGAAGGCGGCATCGGAGAGAAAACGATCCAGCAGTGATGCCAACTCGGCATAGTTGGTAATGGAAAAGGCGCCTCCGCTCTCGAGCAGTTGCACGGCTTCCATAAATTTCTTGTGCTCGGGACCAAAGAGAACGGGAATGCCGTAAACCGCCGCCTCCAACGTATTGTGAATACCCACACCGAAGCCGCCGCCGATGTAGGCAATCTCGCCGTAGCGATAGACAGACGAGAGCAGCCCGAAACAGTCGATGATCAGGCAATCGGCTTTGAGCACATTCTTCTCGTCGGCGCGACTGTAGCGCACATAGGGTCGCCTGAGCTTGCGGATGATTTCCACCAGATGGTTCTCGTCGATGACGTGCGGGGCAATGATGAGTTTCAGCTCGGGATGGGTGTTGAAATATTCAATGAAGAGATCTTCGTCGGGTTGCCACGAGCTGCCGGCCACCAGCACCATCGACTCTTTCTTGAACTGCTCCACCAGCGGAAGTTCTTTGGCCTCCTGGCGAATCTGCAAGACGCGGTCGAAACGGGTATCGCCCACCACCGTGACGCGGTTGATGCCTATTTTGGAGAGGTAGCGTTTGGAGCGTTCGTTTTGCACAAACAGGTGATCGAAGTTGCTGAGCACATGGCGGTAGGTACCTCCGTACCACTTGAAGAAGATCTGCCCGCGACGGAAGATGGACGAGACGCTGTAGAGGGGAATGCGCCGGCGGTGCAGCTCGTCGAGATAGTTTTTCCAGAACTCATACTTGATGAAGAAAGCCATGCAGGGATTGGCAATGTCGAGGAACTTCTTGACGTTGCGGGGTTTGTCGAACGGCAGGTAGCACACCACGTCGGCACCCCGGTAGTTTTTACGCACCTCGTAGCCCGAGGGGGAGAAGAAGGTGAGCAGGATGCCGTAGTCGGGATAGCGGGCACGAATCTTCTCCATGAGCGGACGCCCCTGTTCAAACTCGCCCAGCGAGGCGGCATGAAACCAGATGTAGCGCCGATCGGGTTCGAGCTGTTGGCGCAAGAGTTCATACACCACCCAGTGTCCCTTCATCATTTTACGGGGTTTCCGACTGAAAGGGGCATCCAGATGCACCAGGATGTCGTAAACTCCTATCGCAAGGTCATAAATAATCATGGAAATGGCAGCTGCTTTACTTTAATACGTCGATGGCGCGTTGCATACGGGCAAGGGTCTCTTCCCGACCCAACACCCACGAGATGTCGAACATGTGGGGGCCTTTTCCTTCGCCCACCAGCGTCAGGCGAAAGGCGTTCATGATGGTGCCGGTGTGATAGCCCTTGTCGGCAATCCACGCCATCACGATTCGTTCCTGGTTTTCGATGCTGAAGTCGTCGATGCCGGCCAACAGCTCCATCAGCTCGGTCATCTGGGCGGGCGACTCTGCTTTCCACCGTTTCTGAACTGTCTTCTCATCGTAGGTGGTGGGCGCCACAAAGAAGAAACTGCACGTCTCCCACAGCTCGTGTACGAAGTTGATGCGGTTCTTCATCATGCCGGTTACGGTTTTAATCTTCTCGAACGAGGCCGTCACCCCCTGTTCGGCCACGATGGGAGCGAACAGACGTGCCACCGCTTCATCGGACATCATCAGGAGGTATTCGTGATTAAACCAGACCGCTTTCTGATAGGCAAACTTGGCACCCGACCGGCTGCAATGCGCCAGGTTGAATTGTGCAATGAGTTCGGACATCGGCATCAGTTCTTGGTCGTTGCCCGGATTCCAACCCAGCAGGGCCAGGAAGTTGAGCAGCGCCTCGGGCAGGTAACCGGCCTGGCGGTAGCCCACCGAGGTCTCGCCCGTTTTGGGATCGGTCCACGAAAGGGGGAAGATGGGAAAGCCCAGACGGTCGGCGTCGCGTTTGCTCAACTTGCCGTTCCCTTCGGGTTTGAGCAGCAGCGGCAGGTGGGCAAAGGCGGGCATGCTCTCTTCCCAACCCAACGCACGGTAGAGCAACACGTGCAGCGGCGCCGAAGGAAGCCACTCTTCGCCGCGGATGACGTGCGAGATTTCCATCAGATGGTCGTCGACAATGTTGGCCAGGTGGTAGGTAGGCAGCGCATCGGCCGACTTATACAACACCTTGTCGTCGAGCACGGAAGAGTTGACCACCACTTCGCCGCGAATCAAATCGTTCACCCGCACCTCTTGATTGGGCGTAATCAGGATACGCACCACATATTGCGTTCCCGCCTCCAGCAGCTCGCGGGTTTGTTGCTGCGAAAGCGAAAGAGAGTTGCGCATCTGCATACGCGTGGAAGCATCGTACTGAAAATTGGGAACGACGGCACGTTTGGCCTCCAGTTCTTCGGGCGTGTCGAAAGCCAGATAGGCTTTTCCTTCACACAAGAGTTTGTCTACATATTCTTTATAAACAGCCCGTCGTTCCGATTGACGATAGGGGCCGTAGCTTCCTCCCACCGAAGGGCTTTCGTCGAAAGGCAAGCCCAACCACCGGAAAGCCTCTTCAATGTAGGCTTCGGCGCCGGGGACAAAACGGTTGGAGTCGGTATCTTCTATTCTCAGGATAAAATCACCGCCCTGCTGGCGGGCAAAAAGATAGTTGTATAATGCCGTGCGCACCCCACCGATATGTAACGCTCCTGTGGGACTGGGTGCAAATCGCACACGGACCTTTCTGTTTGTCATACGTAAGTTTCTTATTAGCTGATTAATAATGATTTAATCGGCAAAAGTAAGCTTTTTCTTCCATATCTTCCTGCAAGTGGCAAGCAAATGTGAATATGTTGCATAACATCTATATGCAAATGCTATTCATACGAATAAAACTTGTATTTTTGCGCCCATGTTTAACCAATCAATTAATTCTAAAACAGAACAGATTATGATTATTGGAATTCCAAAAGAGATTAAAAACAATGAGAACCGCGTAGGCATGACCCCTGCCGGTGTTCATGAACTCGTAAAGCAAGGTCATACCGTATATGTTCAGGCTTCTGCCGGTGTCAACAGCGGTTTTCCCGACGAACAGTATGTGGCCGTGGGTGCCCGGATATTGCCCACCATTGAAGAGGTGTATGCCATTGCCGAAATGATTGTAAAGGTAAAGGAGCCTATCTCTCCCGAGTATAAACTGATTAAGCGCGGACAAGTATTGTTTACTTACTTCCACTTTGCGGCCGACCGTGCGCTCACCGAAGCCATGATTGCCAGCGGTGCCATTTGCATTGCCTACGAGACGGTGGAGAAAGCCGACCGTTCGTTGCCGTTGCTCATCCCCATGAGCGAAGTGGCCGGACGCATGTCCATCCAAGAGGGTGCCCGCTTCCTCGAAAAGCCGCAAGGCGGCAAAGGGATGTTGCTGGGCGGCGTGCCGGGCGTGAAACCTGCCAAGGTGTTGATTCTGGGTGGTGGCGTAGTGGGAACACATGCAGCCCAGATGGCTGCCGGCATGGGTGCCGATGTGGTGATTACCGACATCTCCCTGCCCCGTCTGCGCTACCTGAGCGAAATCCTTCCCAAGAACGTGAAGACGCTCTACTCGTCCGAGCATCACATCCGCGAAGAGTTGCCATCGACCAACTTGGTGATTGGCTCCGTACTGATTCCGGGCGACAAAGCGCCACACCTCATCACCAAAGAGATGCTCAAGCTGATGACCCCCGGCACGGTGTTGGTCGATGTAGCCATCGACCAGGGCGGCTGCTTCGAGACTTCGCACCCCACCACGCACAGCGAACCCTCCTACATCATCGACGGCATTGTACACTATGCCGTGGCCAACATCCCGGGCGCCGTTCCGTTTACCTCCACTTCGGCACTGACCAATGCCACGCTGCCCTACGCACTGGCGCTGGCCGGCAAAGGCTGGAAGAAAGCGTGCAAAGACGACGCTGCCCTGGCCATGGGTGTGAATGTGGTGGAAGGGAAAGTGACCTTCAAAGCCGTTGCCGATGTATTTGGCATGAAGTACGAACCGCTGGCGCTGTAAGCAAAGCGATCTATTTATTGAAAGGGTGTGCCGGGAACGGCACACCCTTTTCTTATATTTTTTTATATCGCTTCTCTTTGGCTGATTGTGAAAGCACTTGCATGCAATAGAAAGAGTAGGCTTCCTCGTCGAACTTGGTACGTTCGGGAGTGCCGGGGGTGCCGTACAGCCTGCTTAGTTCGTCGCTGTAGTTTCTTAGTTGGTGATCGTTGGTTGGCATGGTGGGTTGGGGTTTCTACCTAATAAACTGTCTACTAATATTCAATGTATCCTTTCCCATGGCAACCACTACACCTTGTCGAATGGTGGCTATGCGCCGATTTTACGCTACCGCATTGACTGCAATATTCATCATTATTTTTTCCTGTATAGTTAGGTGCATAGATGATTTTATCCACCCCCTTTCCTGTACCATTGCACCCTGAACATTTTTTCCTTGTACTACCAGAGGCTTTATTATCGTAACTGCCCGAATAATTACTGCTACCGGTATTCGGGATAACAGGAGCATTGGGATAAATGGTATAAGAATTAACGATATACCCCTTACCGCTGCAAGCAGAGCAAACCACCTGTTTTTGACCTTTACAACATTGACATGATACAAAATCATAAATAGGAAAATAGTCGTAGCCATAACCTATAAGTACTTTTTGCGCTCCCGTTCCTACACAACAAGCACAAATTTTCACCCCGGTACTCAAACAGTAAAGACAGTTTGATTTCACTGTCATCGTTTTCGAGCCATTAGCATTCTCAGTAATTGTCGTATTACCATTGCTCCTATTTTGGGCTACTGCAACAGCTATACAACACACTAAAAAGAATAGGAATAATTTTCTTCTCATTTTTTCATTGTTTGCCTCCCTTGTCCCGTCGTTCAGCATTAGTATTAGAAATAAAGAAAGCGTGGGACTATTGCGAATTATCTATACTTCAAAATAGAGGATAATATCTTAAACGCTTTCGTTTTCCAGCATGTCCGCCTTACCAGCATTACTCCCGGTAAGACCCTGCAAAAATAGATAGAAAAATCAATCTGCCAAATAAAATCTCAATTTTAGATAGACCCTACCGCTCAATCCATAATTCGGGATTGAGCTTCTCCTTTTCTTTGCGAAGCTGGAAGTGAAGCACGGTGCGGTTGTTGTCGGTGGCGTCGGAGAAGATGGTGCCGAGCGATTGACGGGTGGTGACGGTATCACCCTGTTTCACCGTGGCGACGGAGAGGTTGCAGTAGACCGAGATGTAGTTGCCGTGACGAATAAGGATGTTGTACAGCCCGTTGAGTTTGAAGACAGCAGCCACCTTGCCGTTGAAGATGGCGCGGGCTTGTGCACCGGGGCGGCCTTGGATGTCGATGCCTTTGTTGTCGAGCTTGACGTTGCGCAGGCCGGCCACCAGATATTGTCCGTAGTGACTGGTGATGAGGTAGGTGCCGGTGATAGGCACGGGCAGTCGGCCGCGGTTGGACAAAAAAGTGCCGGAGAGTTCGCGGTCGGCTTTGTTCAGCGTAAAGGTTTCCAGCGGCGCCACCGGCATTTTCCCCTTCGGGGCATCGGGCGACTTAGTTGTTTTGGCCTCTTTGCGAGCCTCTTCGGCGGCGCGCCGGCGCGCCTTTTCAATCTCTTCGGCTACGAGGCGGTCTATGCGGTTGTTGAGCTGTTGGGCTTCGCGCCGTTGCTTGTTTATTTCTTGTTGCAGCGAGCGTTGTTGCCGCCGGAGTACATCCACCAGCGCGCGCTGCTCCTTCTCTTCGCCTTCCAGCTTTTGTTGCTCGGCTTCGCGCGTTTTCAGGAGGGTGGCCTTGGCGCTTTTCACCTGCTCAAGTTCGGTTTGTTTGCGCTGCACTTCGTGTTGCTTTTCTACAATCTCTTCGCCCTGCATGCGTTGGAAGTCGGCATATTCGCGCACATAGCGCAGGCGGCGATAGGTCTGCGCCAACGTATTGGCCGAGAGGATAAAGAGCAGTTTGTCTTGAATGGAGCGGTGTTTATAGAGAAATTGCACGGAGGCTTCGTAGCGCTTCTTCTTGAGGGTAAGTTCGGCTTGCAACTGGTTGTATTGGCGCTGCAACGTGGTGAGTTCGCGGTTGACCACTAACAAGTCGCTGCTCAGACGATGGAGGTAGCGGCGACGTTCTTCGATTTGCCCGCTCAGCGTAGAGAGTGCACCCAGTCTACTGCTTACATTCTTTTTGGTGGTGGACAGCAGGCGTTCCGATTCGTTGATTTGCTTCTGCAACGTGCCCCGTTTGCTCTCCAACTCTTTGATGAGTGCATTAGACTGCGCCCTGGTCGGCATCGAACCACCCAGACAGCCGAAGAGACAAACGAGAAGCAGCAGGCGGAGTTTCATGGTTGCATCCACTGACTGCGGAACACGGTCCAGTTTATACGCGTGTAGCGTGCAGAGAGCTGCGCGGGAGGCAGCGAGAACTCATCGCCCGAAAAGCCGGAGAGCTTGATTCGACTCTTTGCCAGTGCGGCAATGCACAACTGTTCGCCGCGCAGGGTGGCTTTTCGGGGCGAACGCGAGGCCGCCGTGCGAATCAGTTGTTCGAGCTGTGCAAAGTTGAAGCCGGTGGGAAGCAATTCGCTTGCTTCGGAACAGGCCGCCTGCAAATAGGTGCGGTTGCGGCGGTCTATGAAAAAGAGGGAGTCGGGTGTAAGGTCTAACCGGGCCACCTCGCTGCGCACCAGCGGCATCACAAAGGAGAAACGTATGCGCTCGGCATGAATCAGCTTGACGGTGCCGCCAATCGAAACCCTCTTCCCTTGCACGGGCATGGTCAGCTGCATCTTGGCCGAAAGACAGCGTGTTTGCTCGGTGAGCGTGCGGCCGGAACGACATCCGGTCATGAGTAGCAACAGCAGCAGGGGAAAGAGCTGGCGCGGTTTCATTGGGGAATGTATTTCTTCTGCACTATTTTCTCTTTGAGTGTTTCCGACTCACTGCCTGCCTCCAGGGCTTGTCTCCAATACTTCAGCGCACCCTCCACATCGCCGGTCATGAAGTAGATGTCGCCGCAATGTTCGATGATGACCCCGCTTTTGTCGTTGTTGTTCAAGAGCGCATTGTCGATGTAGATGCGTGCCTCGTCGTAGTTGCCCTTCTCGAAGAGAATCCATGCATAGGTGTCCAGATAGGTGGCATTATTCGGCTCGGCCTTCACGGTGCGGTAGCTCATCTCTTCGGCTTTGTCCAGGTCGCGCCGCTGAAGCGACAGGTAGTAGGCGTAGTTGTTGAGCGCGCCGATGTTCTGGGGATTATACACGAGCGCCGAGTCGTAGGCGGCATAGGCCTGGTCATTGCGCTCGAGTGTGTGATAGGCATCGCCCATGATGGAGTATAAATCGGAGACGACCTCTTTCTTGGTGTCGTCGGGAAGCGCCGTCAGTGCCTTTCGACACACCTTCAGTGCCTCGTCGGCCTGTTTGCTTTGCGTGTAGGCGATGGCCAAATAGAAGTAATACTCGGGCATCTCGGGATTGGCTTCGATGCCGGCCTGGCACAGCGTGATGATGGTGGGATATTCCTCTTTGCGCACCGCTTCACCCAGCAACGTCATGCGGGCGGCGGTGTTGGAGGGATCGATGTCGAGCACCTGTTGCAGCACCGGAACAGAGGCTGCATTCATCCCTTTGGAGAGCAGGTATTGGGCATAGAGCAACGGCAGGTCGGCATCGTCGGGGTCTTGCTTCATGATTTGATCGAAGAGCCGAATCACACGCAACGAATCTTTTCCGGTGCGTTCGTCATCGAGGATAAACTGGCGCATCACGGTGGTTTTCACCTCCGAGGAAACCTTGCGGTTCATCAGCAAAGTATCAAGCTGTTGCTGGTAACGCTCTTTTTGTCCGGTCTGCTCGTAATACGAAGCCATGGAATAGAGCGCCAGGGCGTTATCGGGATCGATGGAGAGTGCTTTTTGATAGTTGGCACGCGCCTCTTCGGGTTTTTGACTGCGCAAATAGGCATCGCCCAACACCACACGATAGTCCGGCTCTTGCGGATATTCCGCCACCAAACTCTCGATTTCGTGGAAAGCCTGTTTGGTCTCTTTCAGCTGCAGGTAGTATTGATACTTCTGCATGGAGTTCCATTGGGTTTTGCCGGTACGCTTTTCTATTCGGTTGAGCGTGTCGATTACTTTTTGATATTGTTTTTGGCGGTTGTAGAGATCGAGGAGGGCATAGAGCGGATCGAGCTTGTCGGGGAAATGCTCCGACATGCGCTCTTGCAGCTGCGTGGCTTCCGGCAGATTACCTGTTTGTTGGTAGATCGTGGCCAATGCTTGCGCGTACCAATAGTTATCGGGAGCATACTTTACCGCCGTGGCCAATGCCTGCTGTGCTTGCGGCACCTGCTTGAGCGAAAGGTAATAGTTAGCCAACTCGTAGTGTGCCGATGCGGCGGTGGGATGAATGGTTAAGGCATGTTGCAACATCTCAAAGGCGGCGGCATACTCTTTTTGAATCTTCAGGCGCGATGCCTCCACAAAGAAGTAGTCGTAGCGACGTTGTTGCTCGGGGGAAAGTGCGATGTCGGAGGGGATCTCTTGTTTAGCCGATCCGTCCCGACGAGCTGTTACGCACGAGACCAACCCGAAGCCTAACAGCATGAAATAAATTAGTTTCTTCACGTCTCTTGGGTGTAATCTATGAATGAATGGAACAATTATCGGTTAGCGACCGGTGTGACCAAATCCTCCGGCACCCCGTTCGGTGGCATCAAGCATTTCCACGACTTCCCACTCGGCCTGTTCGTGACGGGCAATCACCAATTGGGCAATGCGTTCGCCATCTTCCACCACAAACGCTTCGGAGGAGAGATTGACCAGAATGACGCAGAGTTCACCCCGATAATCGGCATCGATGGTGCCCGGTGAATTCAACACGGTAATTCCTTTTTTCAATGCCAACCCGCTGCGCGGACGAACTTGTGCCTCGAAACCTACCGGCAAAGCGATGAACAATCCCGTGGGAATCAACGCACGCCCAAGTGGCGAAAGGGTAATCGATTCGGTAAGATTGGCACGCAAATCCATTCCGGCGGAAAGCGCAGTGGCATAAGCCGGCAAAGCATGTTTCGATTGGTTGATGATGGATATCTTCATAACAAATGGGGGGATTAATTTAATTGGAACTCTTTTTTGCGGAGCACGAAGCTGTTACTCAAATATTTCTCGCGCACCACCTGATTGCCGGCCAACTCTTCGGGCGTTCCCTGAAAAAGAATCTTTCCTTCAAACAGCAGATAGGCGCGATCGGTAATGCTGAGCGTTTCCTGCACATTGTGGTCGGTGATGAGGATGCCGATGTTCTTGTCTTTCAAGCGCCACACAATTTGCTGAATATCTTCTACGGCAATGGGGTCGACACCGGCAAAGGGTTCGTCGAGCATGATGAAACTGGGATCGATGGCCAAGCAACGGGCTATTTCGGTGCGGCGCCGTTCGCCGCCGGAGAGTTGGTTACCTTTGTTCTTGCGCACCTTCTGCAGGTGAAACTCGGCAATGAGACTCTCGAGTTTCTCTTTTTGGTATTGCAGCGGTTTGTCGGTCATTTCCAGTACGGAGATGATGTTATCTTCCACGCTCATCTGCCGAAACACCGACGCCTCTTGTGCCAGATAACCGATGCCGTTGCGTGCCCGCTTATAAACCGGATAGTTGGTGATGTCCAAGTCGTTGAGGAAGATGCGTCCTTCGTTGGGGGTAATCAATCCCACCGTCATATAGAAAGAGGTGGTTTTGCCCGCACCGTTCGGCCCGAGCAAGCCGACAATCTCTCCCTGCTTCACATCAATGGAAACATGACTGACCACAGTTCGCTTGCCATACTTTTTCACCAGATTTTCGGTGCGAAGCACCATCTTACCATCTTCCATAAAGCTTTCTGCACTTAAGATTTTGGTGCAAAAGTAGCTATTAAATTCATATTGTAGGCATAGACCTGATCATTCCTTGTGATTCCGTAGAGTATGCCGTTTTTCCAGTCGATGTTAAATCCGCGCAAATCTTCCCGTACCGGCAATCGGTAGAGCGTCTCTCCCGCCCAGTTAATCACATGGAACTCCTTACGCTTGGCCGCTGTGTTTTGATACAGGGCAAAAATGTAATCGTCGTTGCAGACAGGACAGGCGAGGTAGTAGTCGGGCAGCTCTTGGATAGGTCGTTTCCGCGCCTCCTCCATCGTGAGCGTAAAATTCTCTTTGCTGGTTTGCACCGAAAAACTGTTTGCCTCATCCTGCAAGTCGAGTATATCAATTTGATTAAACGTTCCCGTCAAACTCACCAATTTGGTTTTATCCGGCTTCAATCCGTCGGCCACGGTCATAAACAAGTTGGTATCATCCAATCGTAAGGGCACACTATAGAGGGAAATCTCTTTCACGGTTCGATGTTGCACATAATTATAGATGCGATAGACTATTTCTTGCAAATTGCTGTTCCTATCTTTGACCAGCAGCAGCGAATCATTCACATAGAATACTTGGCTGGCCTGTTTGCAATCGGCATAGCTGATGGTTCTGTCCGGCAGCAATACGGGTTTATCATCCACTATTTTAGCGAAAAGCACTTTCCGCCTGTAATAATCTTGCATAACAAGCAGGGAATCCATGGGTTGATTGAGCACAGACAAGCTCAGGAAATCATTCGGGCCATGACCGGTTTGGAAAAAGTTGCCGATAAATCGGTTGCTGTTTCCCCGGTAGAGTTGCATCAGATACTTGGAATCGTACAAGGAGATGATTTTGTAGTCGTCATAGAAATCAAGAGACAAGACCCCAATGGTATCGATTGCCGAAACAAGGCTTCCGGTCAGGGTTTGTTCCACCTCGAACTGGTAGTGGTGCTTGATTTTTCCTCTAAAGAAATTGGATTCTTCGCCACAGGCCATTACTAATAGCTGCGCGAATACGAGGAGCGGTAAGTTCTTTATTTTCATGAATGTATAAAGGAGGATTTATTGTCTGGCAAAGATAACTGTTTCATTCTTTTGTGCCCATTATATTTCTGCGTAATTTTGTCGATGAATAATAAAGCAAAGCAATATATGGAAGACAACTATCCAATCGCTGATAAAGTGGAATATATTATCGCTTTCGTAAACGAGTTTGGGAATGCACACGGCTTGAGCGACCGCCAAGCCTACCGCTATTTGGAGCGTTTCAAGGCGATAGATTTTTTAGACCAATACTACGGCGTTGCACACACGCGGAGCTTTGCCGACATGGTAAACGAAATAACGGCCTACTGCCACCGCCACGGAGGGGCAATCGCATGAAACTGTATCATGGTTCTACCCTTAGCATCGACCGAATAGACTTGGAAAAGTCTAAACCGAACAAAGATTTTGGCAAAGGCTTTTATTTGTCGGCAGATGAAAACCAAGCATTCAATTTTGCGATGTTTAAAGCTGTGCTATTAGATAAAAAGCCGATAGTAAATGTATACGAATTTGATGACAGCGTCTTGTTCCAACCGTCGCAATTTCATATTAAGACTTTTGATGTATATGATGAAGAATGGGCTAAATTTGTTTTCGCCAATCGCAGCACCCCCACGGACAAACCGATACACAACTATGATATTGTGATAGGTCCCATTGCCAACGACCGTGTAGGAATACAAATACGTCGATATATGGAACAAGAAATAGACTTACCTACATTTCTTGAACGCTTGAAATATATGGGCGGAGTAACTTTTCAGTATTTTTTTGGAACCGAACGTGCCATCCAATTATTAACAAAGCTATGAACGAGAAGAAATATATGATTGAGTGTTTGTCTAAAGACCTCGTACTGCTATTAATGGAGCGACAAGGGCTGACAATGAAAGCAGCGTTTCATACGCTTTATGATTCGGACACCTACAGCAAACTGACAAACATACATGCCGGACTCTATTTTCAAAGCCCGTTTTATGTGTATGATTTCCTCAAACAAGAACTCTTGACGGGAAAAATGGGATAAGCGCCAAACGACTGAACATTGTATGTTGTAAATGGGAATAGTTGATTGGTATATAAAAATAAGCCTCCCTTTCGGGAGGCGGGCCTTGGTGTTTCCCAACCAAGGGGGATAATATTTGATGCAAATGTAAACGGTTTATTTGAATATCACAAGTACAACCTCCTTTTTTAGACTTTAATGCGTCAAAGCATTTTTATCGTATAGCTTAGATAACGTTCCAAATGAAATCACCTCTAATGTTTTCCATGCCGGAGGATATGGAGGATTATTGTATCGTTGGTTGTGTTCCGTATAAAATCTTCTTTCGACCGACTCAACTCCAGCTTGATGTGGTTGAAGTTATTCGAAAACATGCGGCTATCATGGAATAGCTGCTACTCCATTCAGTTGCATGTAAAAAGCAAAAGTTCCATCCTGGTACGCTGTTCTACGGGAAGCGTGGTGGAATCTGTTGGAATCGAAAGTAATGCTTTCATATTACTTGCAAAATGATTGTGGTTATTGCAAAAACGAACATGCTGTGATTATGCAGATAAACGAACAAATCGTTAAGGCACTGATGGTTGAGTATGGATGGAACGAGCTGCAAGCTACAAGGTTTTGGTGTCTTTCCGACACATACACCATGCTGACAGATGAATCTACCGGATTGTATCAGCAGGGGTGGGAAGAGGTGTATTAATTGTTGATGGAGGGGAAAAGTGAAAGACCGTGAAGTTCCGATGGCAGAGCTGCTTCCGAACCAAACGGGTATCGCCGAAATCGGTGAACGGGGTTGCACCGGAATTAGCACTGAAGAATCCCGAAACGGTGGAGAACAAGAACCGGCTACTCAACCTGGCAGATGTACTTTATCAGGGGATTATCATAACAAAGTAACAAAGATTATTATTACTCCGATCGAACCTATTACTATTTCAACTATCATGATTACTTTGTTTCCTTCTTTTGATTTTGAAGAGGGTATCTTCTGATTTCGCGAGGAGCCGATTTCTCTATAATCCTTTACTATTCTCATGTCATGTGTATCTTTGTTGTTTGCAAAGGCACCAAGTTCTCTGCAGGTTTCCAATTCAATGCCGACAAGCGTGGCTTTGAGTTCTTGTTTGATAATGCGGGCAAGCAGGGGCAGAGCCAAACCCAAATCACAAAGCAAGGTAACACGAACAAACCGCCTGCCACCTTTCGCGGCAAAGAGCTGACAAGCGAGCTACGCAGCAGTCTCGGGGAGGGCAGAGCCGTCTATATCTCCGGCTTGTAAGACAAGAAATGATTACTATTACAAAGGGAAACAATCTAACTAAATATTCTCGTCTTCATAGCAGAGGTGTCACATATAATGCGGAAAAGTAATGCGTAAAGGGAGAGACATCACATCATCTTCTTCTCTGCTTGTTTTTCTTTCCCGAAGAATGAGGAGATGTCGTCTTACTCGTGTCACCCGTTGTAGACTTCGATTTTTGTTCGCCTTCTGAATCTGTTTTTGAAGGTACCAATAAGAGCGTTAAGTAGGAACTGAGTAAGCAGAAGAATATTGGTATGAACCACTTAAAGGGTAATGGGATTCTCTTTAAAAATAGTATCTCAAAACTGCAATCAAGATGTTTCTTTTCATCTCTAATTGTCAATTCGGCAAATGGATATTGGAAGGGTATATGTCCTTTTATTGTTACATCTAATGTCTTTCCAGCCAATTTAATAGGACTTTCACCATTATACAACTCTTTCCCGTTTGCATAAAATTTCTGCCTATAATCTTCGTTTCTTTTTTTCACATCGACCAATACGGCATCAGGCAAATCTGTTATATATGTTGTGACAGAATCATATATTGATGATAAATAATAGAAACGCATAGGCTTAGGAACAGCATGGATATCTATCGTAAATCCTTTATCCAATATATTCAGTTTATTTAATTTAAGCTGATTTACTTTCTCTACTATAAGCTCGTCTACTAAAAAAACATTTCCCTCTTTTGTATTCCGATTCTCTATTAACTCTTCAGCGAAGTATATATTTGAATATATGGATTTATCCCTAAACTTTTTAAATGAAGTTATGATACTTTCAGAATCATTCTTTTTGTCTTTTACATCGTGAATATAGTCACTCAGAAAAATGAAAGAATGCTTTTCTCCGTTTGACGTTTCACAATATTCTTCTGCTAATTGGTTAAGTAAATAAGCAAAATCCGTTTTTACCCCCTCAAAGTTTAAGTTTTCGTCTTCCGTAATCTTATTTATTTCATTAATGCTCAATGTTGATATATCCGCTTCACTTTTCAACTCTGAAACCGCGTCAGAAAATATCAATACTTTATATCTTCCTATTACCTTATTTTTTCTCAATTCGTTCAATAAAAGCTTTAATTCTGCTTTTACGACATCTGAGTATTTACGACTATACGTATCTCCATTACTATTCTTAGACAAATTAGCATTTTTGACTGCTTTATTCAGTTTATCACAAAACGGTTTCGAAACTTCCATCTTTGATAGCGATCCAGAGTTATCCACAATGATCGTAATAATAGAGTTATCAGCCTTATCTATTAAGTCCGTCCATTTTTGTTCATGTTTGCTTTCATACAAAATATCTATTGATTTATGTATGCCATCTCCTTGTGACAGTACATCTGTAATGGACGAAAAAGCAACACTTGCAATCGCAATAAAAATGCCTATAACAGAATATGGGTCTCTTTTGGATGCACAAATCATTTTTTCTACCCAACTCCACATTCGCGTTTTTTTTAACTGCCAAGATAAGAAGCCTACAAATAGTACCACAAAGGGAACACACCATAAAAAAGAGAGTTGGACCCCCAATATGTACCAACCTATACCAATTATTATGATTAATGAAAACAGAGAACAGGCTATCCACCAGTAAAAGCTACTTGAAGCTATTGGCGGATTCTGTTGCGAATTTTGTTTTGAGTTACTTTTCGGTTTAGTAACTTCACTAAAGTTGTTCATTTTATAGTAGTATAAGTATGTTTACTCGCCTCAATAATACCCGGTTTGGGGACGACATGAATCAGGAAGCGTTGATTCGCCGGATTGGTTGCATTATCTGGAGGCACACGCAAAGTTCCCGTTTGACCACTGCCGGAAACAATCACTTCGCAGCCGGATGAACTGAAATCAAGATTGTTCCTTTCCCAAAACTTGGAAAGCGCCAAAGCTCTTCGATAACTTAGTTCATCATTAAGCGGATAGTTATCTCGAGAAGCCTGTCCTTCAATAATTAGCAAATACTTCACATTATTCTTATTTGCCTTTTCCAAAAAGTTATGAATAGACGCACCGGCTTTCAATAAACGAGTTAATGTACTCTGCGGTATGTCGGTAATATCAGCACTCCCCTTATGGAATGCTACATCAATATTTAGGATATGCTTTTTATGGACAGAATCGTAGCGGAACCATTCCGGATCGATGGAGTGAACAGCATCTTCAATCTCTCTTATCTTGTCAATTTGTTGTTCTGTAGCTATCTTCTCGCCTTCTACTTTGATTAACGTATTGCGTAAAGAAATGATAGTCAATACAAAGAGTAGCAACATGACAAAGAATAGACTCGTCATCAGATCTGAATAACTTGTCCAAAAGAAAGATTCTTTTTTGTTGCCCTTTGCCATATTAATTATGAAGATTTGGAGTAAGGCAAAGCAATCAGAATAATAATTCCGAATATTGCGTAATGAGGAGTGATGTATTGTGTCATGGGTCAAAATGTATAATAGCTTTTTTTATCACTTCCAATTTACTATTTAAAATACCGCGAGTTACAGTTGTGATACGTCTTGCTCCTTCGTAATCATTTTCAAACTCACAAACGTCATCAAATGTGACATTGATATTAGCTAATGCCTTCTTTGTATTCGCATCATTTTCAATGAATTCAAATTCACGGTTTCCATTTGATTCGATATATCTGAAAATACATCCTTCTGGAGAGTCATACGATTGATCAAAACGTCCGCGTATGACGTATTTCAAATATTTATATTCCTTGTGTGACGTTTCTTGTGTCTTTTCTCTTGTCCAAGAATCAGGCATCTCTGAGTATCGGGATGATACCTGTTGTTGTACTTGAGGCTGTGTGTTTGATGATGAAGGGATCTCTCCCATAATTTGCCTCTCTCGTAGTTGCTCCATCATACTTTTGGGTTGTATTCTTTTTTGTAAAGCCTCAACTTCTGCCTGACTTGTTATGATTCGTGAGTTTTGATTTTCGACATGATCATCTTTGTATCTATCATCGCCGGGGACTTTTAGGTTATCATTTTTTTCTTTGATATTTCTATTCGTTCCAAATAGTCTTTTCCAATAACCTATGGGTTCTTGCAAATTATCGATTTCTTTTTGTGCCAAATTCTCTACTTTGTCATTTGTTGCATGGTGCGCTTGGCTTTCATCCATTTTTGATGCGATGTATTGCACGGTGCGTTGCAACTCGGCGATTTCTGATTCCATTTCCGGCAAGTATTTCAAGGCTTTCATTGCATCGTGTTCTTCATTGTCTTTAATTTGTAGTGCTTGATGCTGTTCTATCCTAAGCTTTTGCACGGTGTCGTTCTGTTTTTTCACGGCATTTGACATCTCAGTCAGTTCCGCTTTGAATAGTTGTTGTTCATTGAAGGCTTCTTCCATTTTGTTGGTCTGTTCTCTCATGACACGTGTCATAT
>JAISHB010000039.1 GCA_031262785.1 Prevotellaceae bacterium | reverse complement strand
CATTCCTCGCTTTCCGCCGGAAGAAGACAGCAAAGCAGTCACCTAAATGCTAAGAAAAACCTGTAGAACAGCTGTTCCACAGGTTTTTTTGCGGGCTGCCCGGACGGCACTACAATCCCCCTAAAACGGGACAGCAGTCCGGCCGAAACGGGACAGCAGTCCAAGTTCAGCCGGACAGCAGTCCAAGTTTAACGGGACAGCAGTCCAAATTCAGTGGAACAACAACCGCGCTCAGAAGGCCTTTTGGGGCAGGTTGAGCGCACAACCGACAACAATAACTTAATTTAAAACCTAAAAAGTATGGCAAAGTACAAACTTATGCAACGGGCTAATCCCGTAAACAGACAGGAACCCCTCAAGTGGTATGCTATTCCCACTGTGTATGAAAAGATCAACACACGCTCACTGAGCGAGGAGGCTACTGAAAACACCACATTGGCGCCAGCCGAGTTCGAAACCACGATGAACCTGTTTGCCCGAACCATGCCCAAGCTGCTGATGGAAGGGTTCAGCATCAAAGTGGATGAACTGGGCACCTTCCGCCTCTCGTTCAGCAGCGACGGGGTGGAAGAGATCACCGGATTCAACCCCGCGACCATGATCAAAGAGCCGCGCATCATCTTCACCCCCGACAAAGAATTGTTGGAGAATATCCGCAACAACATCAGCTTCGAGAACGCCGGAGTGGTGGAGGATGGATTCACCTATCCCAGCACCAAGGCCTACTTAGAGAAGCAGGTGGAAGACCGCCCGACAACGGGCGGAGGAGGCAACTCCGGCGGATCAAATAACAACGGCGACGAAGAAGAGCCCCCGCAGGGCTAGCCTTCTTCGTCGCTTAAAGAGTTGCTGACGGCGCGTCCCTGCGGGGCGCGCCGTTATTTGCACAGTAAAACAGATTACAAAGACTATGAACAGAACAGATACTATCGCCCTTCGCGTAATAACATATTACGCCGGGCACGAACCCGCAGGCAGTCAAATCATGCACACACAAAGTGTGGCTCACCTCACCAAACTCATTGCAACGGGAGAGGGAATGGCAGCCAACGCCGTCGAACTTCAAGAGATTGCTGCCTGGCTGCACGACATCGGTTGTCCGCCATCACGCCTGAAATATGGCGACAGCAAACCGCCTCATCAAGAGCAAGAGGGCAAACTACTGGTGCATGAATGGCTGGACGAAAACTCCGACTTTACTCCGCAAGAGGTGGAGTGGCTTGCCGATGCCGTTGGCGGCCATCACCGGCTTACCCAAGCCCGGCGATTGCACTTCCGCCCGCTCTTTGAAGCCGACTTAATGGTGAACCTCTTCGAAGGCTACTACCCACCCCGACTAGCACAAAAGTTCATCGACAGCGGTGCCGTATCTACCCAAACCGGCATCAAACTCTTTCAAGAACTGTTTAATATCGTGATATAAGAACTCTTGTTCAATTGCATCCGCGAGAAGATGAACCGGAAGGGCGTTTAAACCTTTTAACCATCCGCCGTGTTTATTAACAAATATCACTTAACTAATCTTTATAGGATGAAGATACATGAATATCAAGCCAAGGAACTATTCTCGGCGTATGACATCCCCGTAGAGAAGCATACGTTGTGCCACACGGCTACCGAAGCCGCAGAGGCCTTTGAGAGAATAAATGTGAAACGAGCCGCACTGAAGGCTCAAGTACTCACCGGCGGCCGCGGAAAGGCCGGCGGTGTCCAATTGGTAGCCAGCCGGGAGGAGGCGCATGAAGCCGCCCGCCGGATATTGGCCATGCAAATCAAAGAATTGCCGGTTCACAGCCTATTAGTGAGCGAAGCCGTCGACATCGCCGCCGAATATTATGTAGGCCTGACTATCGACCGCAGCACACGCTCGGTCGTGCTCATGATGAGCGCCTCGGGCGGCATCGACATCGAAGAGGTGGCCGCCCGTCACCCCGCGCAGATTATCCGCCTACCCATCGACCCGTTGGTGGGCATCCCCCCCTATCTGGCACGCCGCTATGCCTATCTATTGTTCACTCAGCCCGCACAGGCCGATGCCGCTGCCCGGCTGTTGCGATCGCTCTACCGGCTGTTGATGCGCAAGGATGCCTCGATGGTGGAGATTAATCCGCTCGCCCTCACCCGCCAAGGAACACTGATTGCCCTGGACGGCAAAATCACCTTCGACGACAACGCGCTCTACCGCCATCCCGACATCGAACAGCTGGCACAGCGCAACGAGCAGGAACAGATCGAGCACGAAGCCAAGAGCAAAGGTATTAGCTACATCCCCATGGAAGGCAACGTCGGCTGCATGGTCAACGGTGCCGGACTGGCCATGGCCACCATGGACATCATCAAACTCTACGGCGGAGCACCTGCCAACTTCTTGGACATCGGCGGAAGCTCCAATCCCCTCAAGGTGGTGGAAGCCATGAAATTGCTGTTGCGCGACCGGCGCGTCCAGGTGGTACTCATCAACATCTTCGGGGGCATCACCCGCTGCGACGATGTGGCCGCCGGTCTCATCGAGGCCTTCCGCCAAATAGAGAGCGACATCCCCGTTGTGGTGCGCCTGACCGGCACGGCCGAGGCCGAAGGACGCGCGCTGCTGCAACAGCATCCCCGCTTCCGTCTGTCCCAAGGACTGGAAGAAGCCACCCGTCTGGCACTCGAAAGCATCCACACTCCGTCATACTCTTCTAACACATAATCCATCATGAGCATCCTCATTGATCCATCCACCCGCGTGATTGTCCAAGGCATCACCGGAAGAGACGGCAGCTTTCATGCTGCCAAAATGAAAGCGTACGGCACCCGCATCGTGGGCGGCACCTCGCCCGGTAAGGGCGGCACCCGCATAGAGGGCATTCCTGTCTTCAACACCCTCTATCAAGCTGTGAGCGAAACCGGAGGCGACACCTCCATCCTCTACGTACCCGCCCGCGGAGCAGCCGACGCCATCATGGAAGCAGCTGATGCCGGCATCCGTCTGATTGTCTGCATCACCGAAGGCATCCCTACCCTCGACGTGATCCAAGCCTACCACTTTGCCCGCAGCCGCGGTGCCCGCCTTATCGGTCCCAACTGCCCGGGACTCATCTCGCCGGGGCAAAGCTTGGTGGGCATCCTGCCGGGCAATATCTTTAGGCCGGGTGACACCTGCATCATCAGCCGCAGCGGTACACTCACCTATGAGGTGGCCAATCAGCTCACCCTTCGGGGCATCGGGCAATCTACGGCCATCGGCATCGGGGGTGATCCTGTCATTGGCATGCAGTTTCGCGAAGTACTCGAGCTGGCGCAACAAGACGAACAGACGGCGCGCATCGTGCTCATCGGTGAAATTGGCGGCAGCGCCGAAGAGGAGGCCGCCGAGTTTGTCCGACAGCATGTCACCAAACCGGTGGTGGCCTTCATTGCCGGTCGGTCGGCACCTGCGGGCAAGCAGATGGGACACGCCGGTGCTATTGTTTCCGGCTCTTCGGGTTCGGCAGCCGAAAAAGTGGCCGCCTTGGAGGCTGCCGGCATACGGGTGGCACGCGAACCGGCCGAAATACCGGCATTGCTGGGATATTAATTCGATTTTGTGCAAAAACAGGCTTGCCTCGGCGCGGGCGAGCTTGTTTTTGTGCAAATAGGGCGTACCTTTGGGGCATGAAAAATACTCCTATCAACCGGGCGGTAGTAGACCAAGCCATTGCCGCCTTTGGAATTGCCGATTTCGGCAAAGCCACCATTCGTGAAGTCAAAGCCATTGCCGCCCAGGCCGAAACCGCTTCGGGGGTAGAGTTTATCAAGATGGAAATGGGTGTGCCCGGTCTTCCGCCGTCGGCCGTGGGCGTGGCAGCCGAGATTGAAGCCCTGCAAAACGGTATTGCCAGTCTCTATCCCGATATCAACGGACTGCCGCAGCTCAAAATCGAGGCTTCACGCTTCGTAAAAGCCTTCATTGATGTCGATTTGCGTCCCGAAGGGTGCGTACCCGTGACCGGATCGATGCAGGGCACCTTTGCTTCGTTCCTCACCTGCTGCCAATGCGATGCGAAGAAAGACACCATCCTCTTTATCGACCCGGGATTTCCCGTGCAGAAGCAGCAGTTGGTGGTAATGGGGCAGCGTTATGAAACGTTCGATGTCTACAACCACCGCGGCAGCAAGCTGCACGCCAAGCTGGAGAGCTACCTGCAAAGCGGACGCATCGCGGCCATCATCTATTCCAACCCCAACAACCCCAGCTGGGTCTGCCTCAAAGAGGAAGAGCTGCGCACCATCGGAGCGCTGGCCACGCAATACGACGTCGTAGTGCTCGAAGACCTTGCCTACTTTGCTATGGACTTCCGCCAAGAGTTGGGCAAACCCTTTGCGCCGCCCTATCAACCGTCCGTGGCACACTACACCGATCACTACGTGTTGCTCATTTCGGGTTCCAAAGCCTTCAGCTACGCCGGACAGCGCATCGGCGTGAGTTGCATCTCCGACAAGCTCTACCACCGCGCCTACGCCGGACTAACCGGACGCTACGGAGGCGGCACCTTCGGCACGGTATTTATCCACCGTGTGCTCTATGCCCTCTCTTCGGGCACCAGCCACTCGGCGCAATATGCCATGGCGGCCATGCTAAAAGCAGCCAACGAGGGCACTTATCCTTTCTTGGAAGAGGTAAAAGAGTATGGACGGCGCGCCCACCGCTTGAAAGAGATCTTCTTGCGACACGGTTTTCATTTGGTCTACGACCGCGACTTGGACGATCCGGTGGCCGACGGCTTCTACTTCACCATCGGCTATCCGGGCATGAGCAGCAGTGAACTGGCACGCGAACTGATGTATTACGGAGTGAGCGCCATCTCGCTCGAAACCACCGGAAGCAGCCAGCAGGGATTGCGCGCCTGCACCTCCTTCATCGGTGCGCATCAATATGATCAATTGGACGAGCGCATGACGCTCTTTGCCGAGCATCATCCCGTTGGTTAATCCCTACGGTCGCAACCGTTGCAGCAACACCACGTCTTTAAAGTCGCCCTCCACAAAGAGCCACGCTTTTAGCAGCCCGCATTGCGTGAAACCGCACGACTCAAACAGTCGCAACGAGGTTTCGTTATCCAGCGCAATGTGGGCTGTTAGCTGTTTGAGATAGAGGAAGCCGAAGGCGTAGTCGCACAACAGCAGCAAGGCTTCGCGGGCGTAACCGTTGTGCTGAAACTTTTTTTGGATGACAATGCCGGCCTCGGCACGCTGGTGCACGGGCGAGAAATCGCAAATGTCTATCACCCCAATCACTTCGTTGGTGTTGGCGCAGGCAATGACCATGCGCACCTGCAAATCGGAAAAAAGATTGTTTTGCGAGTGCTCCAGATAGTGCCGCATGGCATAGAGTGAATAGGGTACGGTGAAGTTGCTCACCGCCCATTGCCCGGGATCGTTTTCCATGGCACAGACCACGGCCAAATCTTCCGGCTCCATGGCACGCAACCGGATGCGTTCGTTGATGAGATAAGTGTGTTTCATGGCTTGCTGCGAAATAGAAGGGTGAATAGACGCAAGTGCATATAGAGGCGGATGCAGGCACGCACCACGACGGTGGTAAAGCCCGGACGGCGGGTGGCTACATAGTAAAGCTCCATGGCTTGGCAAAAGGTGCGCACTTGGGCGGCGTTGTGCCGGGTGCTCTTTCCCTTGTAGTGCACAATCGGATAGGGCAGGTAATAGTTGGTGTAATCCGCACCCACCCGCATGGAGAACTGCACATCCTCGCCATACATAAAGTAGCGCTCGTCCAATCCTCCGACGGAGAGATAAAGGGCACGCCTCACCATCATAAAAGCTCCGGCCAACACCTCCACGGGATGTATCTGTTCGGTATCGACATCGTTTCGGTAATAACCGGCCAGCTTCCAGGTTTTGGGCACCAGTTTATAGAGGCCGCTGAGTTTTCCAAACGTAGCCGTCAGCGTGGGAACACCGCGCTTCGACTCGGGCAGGAAGCGCCCACGTCCGTCCGTCATCTTCACGCCGGCAATGCCGGCCCCGGGATGTGCTTCCATAAAGGCCAACACGTTGGCAATGGTGGTCTCCGGCACCAAGGTGTCGGGATTGAGCAGCAAAACATACTCGCCCGTGGCGTGTGCTACCGCCCGATTGTTGGCACGGGCAAAACCCAGATTCTCTTCACTATATATATAGGTAATCCAAGGGAAATGATCGGGAATGTAGGTGCGCGAACCGTCGGTGGAGGCATTATCGAACACCATCACCTCGGCATCGATGGCGCGGATGGCTTGCTGCACCGAACAAAGACATTGCTCGAGATACTCCTTTACGTTGTAGTTGACAATGACGACGGATAGTTTCATGCTTCGCGCTCGATGTGAAGTTCGTTGCGCAGGCGCGCTTCGCCCGGGATGCAGAATAGCGAAGCCACCAATCCAATGCAGGCACATAAGGCGCCGGCATGGCTCATCACCAAATAGTAGTCGGCCAACCCCACCGTTACGGGGATAAACAGCAGCAATAAGCGCAAGCTGCTCCAGCGTGCATAAAGACGCAAAGCCTGTTCAAGGGTGAGTGGTTCGATGCGTCGGGTCAACACCCATGCAAAGAGTTTCAACGAGACGGGTACACAGGCGATGGTTAACAGAATGGTCAGGGTATTGAGTGCATAGCTTGCCGACTCGTCGGCTGCATAACGTCCCACCCAGGTGCCGCCGCTCTCCCCAACCACCAGCAGACCGATCGGTACCAACCAAAACAAAAGAAAGAGGAGGCGCTGTGTACGGGCTATCCGTTTGATTCGTTCATCCATTGTGTGTACTTAATTGGTTCCGGTAAAAGGCATCCGATTGACAATGCTTCGTCCCAATGTCACTTCGTCGGCATACTCCAACTCGTCACCCACAGCGATGCCCCGGGCAATGGTGCTGAGTTTCACGCCCGTCTTTTCCAGTTTACGGTAGATATAGAAGCCGGTGGTGTCGCCCTCCATGGTGGTGCTCAAGGCAAAGATCACTTCACGGATGCCTCCTGCCCCAACCCGCTCAATCAGGCTCTCTATTTGCAAATCACCGGGGCCGATGCCGTCCATGGGTGAAATAACCCCACCCAACACATGATAGAGACCGCGAAACTGTTGGGTGGCCTCCACGGCCATCACATCGCGAATCGTCTCCACCACACAAACCGTGGAGGCATCGCGTTGCGGATTGGCGCAGATGCGGCACACCTCCGAGTCGGAGATATTATGACAGATGCGACAATATTTCACCTCGTGCTTTAAGGTCAACAGGGCATCGGCAAACGTCTCAACCACAACGTTCTCTTGTCGCAACAGATACAACACCAAACGCATGGCCGTTTTCCGACCGATACCCGGAAGCTTGGCAAATTCGCCCACAGCCCGTTCCAACAAGATAGATGGATATTGCTCATTCATACGTATTTCGCTGTTCGATATGGAATTATCGCGCAAAAGTACGTGAAAAATTCGTGAAGCTCTTAAAGGTTTCTAAAAAATAGGTACTTTTGCTCCCCTAATTACAAACATTATTATATCAAACAGATATGGCAGAGATCATAAAAGAAGAAAACGGCGAGAAAAGAAGCCACAACTTCATTGAAGTAATTGTAGAGAAAGACTTGAAAGAAGGCAAGAACGACGGACGGGTACAAACCCGCTTCCCACCCGAGCCAAACGGCTATCTGCACATTGGACACGCCAAAGCCATCTGCCTTGATTTCGGTATTGCCGCCGCTCATGGCGGGGTGTGCAACCTCCGCTTCGACGACACCAATCCCACCAAAGAAGAGGTGGAATATGTGGAAGCCATCAAAGAAGACATCCAATGGCTGGGCTACCAATGGGGCAACGAATATTACGCCTCCGACTACTTCCCGCAACTCTGGAACTTTGCCCTCCGTTTGATTAAAGAAGGAAAAGCCTATATCGACGAACAAACCTCCGAACAAATAGCCGCTCAAAAGGGAACTCCCACCCAACCGGGCACCGACAGCCCCTACCGCAATCGCCCCGTCGACGAAAGCCTCGACCTGTTCCAACGTATGAACACCGGAGAGATACCCGAAGGGGCCATGGTGCTGCGCGCCAAGATAGACATGAGCAGTCCCAACATGCACTTCCGCGACCCAATTATCTACCGCGTGGTGAATCATCCGCACCACCGCACCGGCACCACTTGGAAAGCCTATCCCATGTATGACTTTGCCCACGGACAGAGCGACTACTTTGAAGGGGTAACCCACTCGCTCTGCACCTTGGAGTTTGTGCCCCACCGTCCGCTCTACGACCTGTTCGTCGACTGGGTGAAAGAGGGAACAGACCTCCAAGACCACCGTCCGAACCAATATGAGTTCAACAAACTCAACCTCAACTACACACTCATGAGTAAGCGCAACCTGCTGGTATTGGTCAAAGAGGGATTGGTCGGTGGATGGGACGATCCGCGTATGCCTACCCTCTGCGCCTTCCGCCGCCGGGGTTACTCCCCCGAATCCATTCATAAGTTCATCGATAAGATTGGCTATACCACCTTCGATGCCCTCAACGAGTTTGCCTTGCTGGAAAGTGCCGTACGCGAAGACCTCAACATGCGCGCCACCCGCGTGGCGGCCGTACTCAATCCGGTGAAACTCGTCATCACCAACTATCCCGAAGGAGTGGTGGAACAGCTCGAGGCGGTCAACAATCCCGAGAACCCCGAGGAAGGCAGTCACTTGATTGAATTTAGCCGCGAGTTGTGGGTGGAACGCGAAGATTTCATGGAAGATGCTCCCAAGAAATACTTCCGCATGACCCCCGGACAAGAGGTGCGCCTCAAGAACGCCTACATCGTCAAGTGCACCGGCTGCCACAAAGATGCCGACGGCAACATCACCGACATCACGTGCGAATACGACCCGCACACCAAGAGCGGGATGCCCGAAGCCAACCGCAAGGTCAAAGGCACCTTGCACTGGGTAAGCGCAGCCCATTGCATCGAAGCGGAAGTGCGTCTCTACGACCGTCTTTGGAAGGTGGAGAATCCGCGCGATGAAATGGCCACCCTCTGCCAAGAACGCGGATGCAGCAGCCTCGAGGCCATGAAGGAGATGATCAATCCCGACTCCCTGCAAATCCTGCCCCGTTGCTACGTCGAGAAGTTTGCCTCCACGATGCCGCCGCTCTCGTACCTGCAATTCCAGCGCATCGGCTATTTCAATGTAGATCCCGACTCCACTCCCGCCCGTCCGGTATTTAACCGCACCGTGGGACTGAAAGACACGTGGGGCAAAATGAACAAGTAACAAAAGAGCACACACGCACATGAACCGAAACTTACTATCCGGAAGAGAGAGGGAGTTGCAGCTAATGGCCGAAGCCTACGAATCAGCCCGGGCAGCAGGCAACCCCTACTACCTTGATGCGGATGACATCACCGACCTGACCGATTGGTACGCCACACACGACAACATGGTGAAAGCCTTTGAAGCAGCCGAATACGGATTGATGCTGCATCCCGACAACATGCCGTTACTGGTGGAGTACACCTATCTCTATATGGATAATCACGATACGGAGAAAGCCCGCCAGCTCATCGCCACCTTCCCCGTTGAGAACGACGAAACCATCATCGTGAAAGCAAAATTGGAACTGCTCACAGACCAGGCAGAAAAGGCCGAAACACTCATCGACAGTGTAGCGCGCAAAGACGATCTGCACAATATATCCGACATCGCATACGCCTATCTCGACACCGGCCACTACGAGAAAGCGCTTCAGTGGGTGGAGCCGGCCATCGAACGTTATCCCGACGACGAAATATGTTTGGGCGTGGCTGCCGACTCCTATTACGGGGTTGAAAACCTCGAACAGGCCATCCGGTGCTATAATCGCCTGATTGACATCAATCCCTATTCGGCGCCCTACTGGTACGGGCTGGCACGTTGCTATTTCGACGAAGAGAAATACGATCAGGCCATTGATGCCTGTAACTACGCCCTGATAGGCGACGATGAATACGCCGACGCCTACCTCATCAAAGGGCATGCCTTCTATGAACTGGAAAACGAAGAGGCAGCCATTGAATCATACCGGAGGGCCGAAGAGCTTCACGCCATCAATCCCGAACATGTGCATCTGTACATCGCCCTGAACCGCTTTGAACGGCGTCATTGGGAAGGCGCCTACAACGAGTTTGAGGTATTGATTAAAATCACCCCCCATACCTTCACGTCGGGAGCGGCGCGCATCTATGCCTATGCCGCACTTTGTCTCTACAAAACGGGCAACAAGCAGAAAGCACAAACCTATTTGAAGAAAGCGCGGCAAATCAATCCGCACGAATCGGCCATCTACCTCACCCAAGGACGCATCCGCGTGGAAGAAGGACGGTATAAGATGGGAGCACAGGCCTGGTCGAAAGCCATCGAATACGATCCCACAGACATCAAGGCTTGGAATGAAATCAGCAACCATTGCATAGACCTGCTCGATTTAAACTCGGCCGCTTTTGCTTTGCGCCAATGCGCAGAAATCGATCCCAACAATTCCGTCACTCATGGAAAGTTGGCGGTAATCTATGCTATTCAAGGTCAGCAAGCACGTTATCAAGAGGAGAATCGCCTGGCGCGCAGGCCGGTCAATAACCAAGAAATAGAACGTTTGCGCAACTCAGCGGCTGAACTGCCCCAAGAGGAGTTCGCCGAAGCGTTGCGCAAACTGTTACGAACTGTCGGTTGACGGATTATCCGTTGACGGCAGCCATGTGCTCGATCAGGTCGAGCGTCTTTTCGGAATACCCAATCTCATTGTCGTACCACGAAACCACTTTGACGAAGCGGTCGGTCAGGGCAATGCCCGCTTTGGCATCGAAGACCGAGGTGAGTTTGCAACCCAAAAAGTCGGACGAAACCACCGCATCTTCGGTGTAGCCCATGATTCCCTTTAACTCGCCTTCAGAGGCAGCCTTCATGGCCGCACAAATCTCGGCATAGGTGGCCGGCTTGGCCAGATTCACCGTAAAATCGACCACCGAGACGTCGAGCGTGGGCACCCGCATGGCCATCCCCGTTACCTTACCGTTGAGCGAAGGAATCACCCGTCCCACCGCCTTGGCTGCGCCCGTGGTGGAGGGGATGATGTTGGCCGAAGCTGCCCGTCCGCCCCGCCAATCCTTCATCGAAGGGCCGTCGACACTCTTCTGCGTGGCGGTGGTGGAGTGGATGGTGGTCATCAACCCTTCGGCGATGCCCCAATTGTCGTTCAACACCTTGGCCAACGGAGCCAGTGCATTGGTAGTGCACGAAGCGTTCGACACAATGGGGGTTCCCTTGCGATAGGTTTTCTCATTCACTCCGCACACAAACATCGGCGTGTCGTCCTTGGAGGGAGCCGACAAGATGACATACTTGGCGCCCGCATCCAGATGCGCCTTGGCCTTTTCGGTGGTCAGAAACAGACCGGTCGACTCCAAGACATAGTCGGCGCCCACCTCGTTCCATTTCAAATCGCCCGGGTCTCTGAGCGAAGTAACACGGATGGCCTTCCCATTCACAATGAGTTTGCTACCTTCCACATCTGCCTCAATCGAGCCGTTGAACGCACCATGCATGGTGTCGTATTTCAGCATGTAAGCCAAGTAATCGGCCGGACAGAGATCATTAATACCTACGACTTCAATGTCGCTTCTGCTTTGAGCAGCGCGGAACACCAGACGCCCGATGCGTCCGAATCCGTTAATACCTAATTTAATCATTTTCTTTACGCTTAACGTGTTATTAAATGAACTATATACTTTATATGAACCTCTCGTTGGAGAGAAATCTATTGTTTTAATGCAGAATCGGGGAAAAGGTTCATTCCAAATCGCACTCTATTCGTTAATTTTTCATTCCGTGGAGGGCTTTTCGGCGGAGGAATCTTTGTTTTCAGGAAAAAAGTAACTTCCCTCCGCGGAGGGATCCTTGCCACGCGAAAAAAGTAACTTACCTCCGCGGAGGGATTCTTGTCTACGCGAAAAAAGTAACTTATCTCCGCGGAGGGATCCTTGTCTACGCGAAAAAAGTAACTTATCTCCGCGGAGGGATCCTTGCCACGCGAAAAAAGTAACTTATCTCCGCGGAGGGATCCTTGCCACGCGAAAAAAGTAACTTATCTCCGCGGAGGTAAGTTACTTTTTCGGGTAAAACAGCCTTCCTCCCGTTTGGGAACCCATTAATTCTTCCTAAAAAGCAGGTCGGTCTGCTGTTGCATTCACACTTTACCACTACTTTTGGCAATCTTTTAGCATATAACTCCTATCGTATAATCTATCATAAAAGAATAAAGTATGGAACAACAAGGAATGATTGGAATCCAATGGATTATTTTCATTGGCGTGGCTGTGGTCAGCTGGCTGATTCAACTCAACTTGCAGAGCAAGTTTAAAAAATACTCGAAGATAGCCATTGCCGGTGGATATACCGGAGGCGACGTGGCACTGAAGATGTTGCACGACAACGGCATCTATGATGTGCAGGTAACGCACGTTCACGGTCATCTCACCGACCACTACAACCCCACCAACCGAACGGTAAACCTGAGCGACGGCGTCTACCAGAGCAACAGCGTGATGGCCGCCGCCGTGGCAGCGCACGAATGCGGCCACGCCGTGCAACATGCCCAGGCGTATGCCCCGCTGACCCTGCGCAGTAAGCTGGTGCCGGTGGTAAGTTTTGCCTCGCAATGGATGACGTGGCTGTTGTTGGCCGGCATTCTGCTACTCGAAAGCTTTCCCGGATTGTTGCTGGCCGGCATCATCCTGTTTGCTATGACCACCTTGTTTAGCTTTATCACCCTGCCGGTAGAAATCAATGCCAGCAAGCGTGCACTGGTGTGGTTGAACCGTTCGGGCATCACCAATGCCTACAACCACGCACAAGCCGAAGATGCCTTGCGCTCGGCCGCCTATACCTACGTGGTAGCCGCCCTCGGCTCGTTGGCCACGCTAATCTATTACATCATGATATTTTTAGGAAGGAGAGACTGACCATGACTTTAGTGGAACGCTTTTTAAAGTATGTAACCTTCGACACTCAATCGAGTGAAACCACGGGCGTCACGCCCAGCACCCCCGGGCAATTCGCCTTTGCCCGCTACCTCAAGGAAGAGCTGGAAGCCATCGGCTTGGAAGAGATTAGTTTAGACGAGCACGGCTATCTGTTTGCCACCCTGCCGGCCAACATCGCCCGGCCGGTGCCCACCATCGGCTTTATCGCGCACCTGGACACCAGCCCCGACATGAGCGGGAAAGAGGTGTCGCCACGCATCGTCAGCGCCTACGACGGAGGTGACATCGTGCTTTGCGCCGAAGAGAACATTGTACTCTCGCCCACCCGCTTTCCCGAACTGTTGGCGCACAAGGGCGAAGACCTTATCGTAACCGATGGTCGCACGTTGTTGGGTGCCGACGACAAGGCCGGCATAGCCGAAATCATCTCGGCCATCGTCTACCTCCAAACGCATCCCGAAATCAAACATGGAAAGATTCGCATCGGCTTCAATCCCGACGAAGAGATTGGCCAGGGGGCGCATCGCTTCGATGTGGAACATTTCGGCTGCGACTGGGCCTACACCATCGACGGAGGCGAAGTGGGCGAACTCGAATATGAGAACTTCAACGCCGCCGCCGCCACCCTCACCTTCAAAGGGCGCAACGTGCACCCGGGCTACGCCAAAGATAAGATGGTCAACTCCATTCGGGTGGCCAACTTCTTCTGCTCCCTGCTGCCGACGGACGAAACGCCCGAGGCCACCGAAGAATATGAAGGGTTCTATCACCTGACCGCTTTCAACGGCGAAGTGGAACAGACCAAGGTGAGCTACATCATCCGCGATCACGACCGCAACCGCTTCGAACAGCGTAAAGAGAAGATGCAACACCTCACCACCCTGATCAACAACGAGTATGGCGAAGGCACCGCTACCCTGGAACTGCGCGATCAATACTACAACATGCGCGGACAAATCGAGCCGGTAATGCACATCATCGACACCGCCTTTGCCGCCATGCAGGCCGCCGGAGTGACACCCCGGATCAAAGCCATTCGCGGTGGTACCGACGGGGCGCAACTCTCTTTCAAAGGACTCCCCTGCCCCAACCTCTTTGCCGGCGGACTCAACTTCCACGGACGCTACGAATTTGTGCCCGTCCAAAGCATGGAGAAAGCCATGCAGGTTATCGTGAAGATAGCCCAACTGGTGGCCGAATAAGCATTTGAAACAACCATCACATAGATACATCGTACCATAATGAAATCAACCCCTTTCACCCAGAAGCATATCTCGCTCGGTGCCAAAATGCACGAATTTGCGGGATATAACATGCCGATAGAGTATTCCGGCATCATCGACGAACACCTCACCGTATGTCACGGCGTGGGTGTGTTCGACGTTTCACACATGGGAGAGTTTTGGGTCAAAGGCCCGCAGGCACTCCCCTTCCTCCAAAAGATTACCTCCAACGACGTAGCCGCGCTCACCGTTCCCGGCAAGGTGCAATACACCTGCCTGCCCAACGACAAGGGTGGCATCGTCGACGATTTGCTGGTCTACCGCTACGAAGCGGAGAAATACCTCTTGGTAGTCAACGCCTCCAACATCGAGAAAGACTGGAACTGGTGCGTACAACACAACACCGAAGGCGCCGAGTTGGAAAACGCCTCCGATCACATGGCGCAGCTGGCCGTACAAGGCCCCAAAGCCATCCTTGCCCTGCAAAAGCTGACCGACATCAATCTCAGCGAGATTCCCTACTACACCTTCCGGCACGGCGCCTTTGCCGGCGTCAAGGATGTGATTATCTCCAACACCGGCTACACCGGCGCCGGCGGGTTTGAACTCTATTTCTATCCCGACCGGGCGATGCAAATCTGGGAGGCCGTGTTCGAGGCCGGTGCCGAGTTCGGCATCAAGCCCATAGGGTTGGGCGCCCGCGATACGCTTCGTCTCGAAATGGGATTCTGCCTTTACGGCAACGACCTGGACGACACCACCTCGCCCATCGAGGCCGGATTGGGATGGATTACCAAATTCGTTGAGGGAAAGAACTTCATTAACCGTCCGCAGCTCGAACAGCAGAAGCGCGAAGGAACCGTGCGCCGGTTGGTAGGTTTTGAAATGGTCGACCGCGGCATCCCGCGCCACGGCTACACCCTGTGCAATGCCGAAGGCGAGTCCATCGGCACCATCACCTCCGGCACCATGTCGCCCATGCGTAAGATTGGCATCGGCATGGGCTACGTGCAGCCGGCATACAGCAAACCGGGTACCGAAATCTATGTCGATCTGCGAGGCCGCAAACTCAAGGCAACCGTAGTACGTCCCCCGTTCCGCCAATGAAATACCCGCTCTGCATCCTCTGCCTGATTGTTCAGTTTGCCGTGGTTGCGGGGCAACCCAAACGCGAGGTACGTGCCGCCTGGCTAACCACTCAATACGGGTTGGACTGGCCGCGTACCCGCGCTACCTCTCCGGCCTCCGTCCGCAAGCAGCAAGAGGAGCTTAGAGCTATCCTTGACGCGTTGCAAGAGGCGCACTTCAATACCATTCTGTTCCAGACACGTACACGGGGCGACGTCTTCTACCGATCCGAGATTGAACCCCTCAGTGCCCGTCTGGCCAACGGCGATCCGGGTTACGACCCGCTGGCCTTTGTAGTGGAAGAGTGCCACAAACGAGGCATGGAGTGTCACGCCTGGATGGTGGCCATTCCGTTGGGTACCCGCCGGCAGGTGCAATCACTCGGAAACGCCTCGGTGGTGAAACGGCAGCCCGCCATTTGTTTGTCGTACGGGGGGGCCTACTACCTGAATCCGGGACATCCTCAAACCAAAGAGTATTTAATGAGTCTGGTGCGCGAGGTGGTGAGCCGCTACGACGTAGACGGCGTTCACTTCGACTACCTGCGTTACCCCGAACGCGCACCCCGCTTCCCCGACCAGGCCACCTGGCGGCGCTACGGGAAAGGCGTGGATCTGTCCACGTGGCGACGGGAAAACCTGACGGCCATCATGCGCCGTCTGTATGACGGCATCAAGCAACTCAAGCCGTGGGTGAAAGTGAGCAGTAGTCCCATCGGAAAGTTTCGCGACACCACGCGCTACCCCTCGCAAGGATGGAACGCCTATTACACCGTTGGACAAGACGTACAGGGCTGGTTGCGCGAAGGCATCCAAGACCAAATCTATCCCATGCTCTACTTCCGCGGGGATGCTTTTTATCCGTTCGTGCTCGATTGGCAGGAAAACAGCTACGGCCGACAAGTTGTCGCCGGCCTGGGCACCTATTTTCTGGATGAGGGCGAAGGCGACTGGCCGGCCGAAGAGCTGGAGCGGCAAATACATTACGTGCGCAGGCACGGCTTGGCCGGTGAAGCCCACTTCCGGGCATCGCATCTGACGGGCGACGTCAAAGGAATCTACCGCCTGCTAAAAGAGGAGTTCTACGTAGCTCCGGCGCTCCCCCCGGCGATGCCCTGGATAGACGCCGTCCCCCCGTCCGCTCCCGCGCGCCTGAGCGTTAGCTCTCCCCAAACAGGTTACTACCTGCTGGAGTGGGAAGCCGTCGCAGCGGACAGCCTCTCGGGGACGCCCACCTACGTGGTCTATGCCTCGGACACCTTCCCCGTAGACACGGCAAACCCCTCTAACATTGTGGCGCAAGGCATCCGGCAGACCTCCTTCCTGTACGCGCCCCGTTTTCCGTGGGAGGCGAAGCGTTACTTCGCCGTTACGGCTGTGGACCGTTGCGGAAATGAGAGTCACGATATTCGGTGGCCGTCACACCCATAATCAACTTGAATATCTTGCTAAAGTAGCGCGGATCGGCAAATCCCACCTTGAAACTAATCTGCGCCATGGTTAGCTCGCCCTCCTCCATCAGCGAGGCGGCGTGCCGGATGCGGAGCGTACGGATAAACTCCACCGGCGACAACCCCGTCAAGCTTTTCACCTTCTTGAAGAAGAAGGTACGTCCGGTATTCATCCGGGAGGCGATGGTCTCGATGGATAAGTCGCCGTTCGCCATTTCGCTTTGCACCAGCGCGGTCAGTTCCTCCATGAAATGACGGTCGGGAGGAGCCAGCGAAGCGGTACCCTCCGGGAGACTCTCCGCCGGCTCGTGTTCCGCCTGGATGAGCGAGCGTTGATAGGCCTGCTGCCACTTCTTCTGCCGTTCGAACAGGTTCTTGACGCGCACCTCAAGATTCGACGCACTGAAGGGTTTGACGATATAGTCGTCCGCCCCATACTCCAGCCCCTGAAGTTTACTCTCGTCGCTGTCGCGGGCGGTGAGCAGGATGATG
>JAISHB010000032.1 GCA_031262785.1 Prevotellaceae bacterium | reverse complement strand
AGCCTATTTGCCCGCTTTCCGCTCTAAACAATCTTTTGGCGAGTCGGTTTGCCCGCTTTTCGGTCTAAAAAATCTTTTGGCGAGTCGGTTTGCCCGCTTTCCGCTCTAAAAAATCTTTTGGCGAGTTGTTTTGCCCGCTTTTCGGTCTAAAAAAACTTTCGGCAGCCCGTTTTTCCCGCTTTCCGCTCTAAAAAATCTTTTGGCGAATCGGTTTGCCTAATTTCCGGTCTAAAAAGTTTTTGGGCGGGTTATACCGCGCAAATTAGGGTTTTTAATGAAGAATAAAGAGCCGCGTAGCTTGCCTTTAAAGAATAAACACTAACTTTGCAACCCAATTTATTTAGCGCGATACGGCAGTATGATACTTGATACACTTACGGCAATCTCTCCCATCGACGGAAGATACAGAGGAAAGACAGCAAACCTGGCAACCTACTTTTCGGAATATGCACTCATCAAATACCGTGTGCAGGTGGAGATAGCCTATTTTATAGCGTTGTGCGAACTCCCGTTGCCACCCTTACAAGGAGTAGACCAAACATGTTTTGCAGGGTTGCGGGACATCTATCGTAACTTTTCAGAAAGCGACGCCGTGCGCATTAAAGAAATTGAAAGCGTGACCAATCACGACGTAAAAGCGGTAGAATATTTCCTTAAAGAGAAGTTCGACGAGCTGTTTCCGGACAGCCCAACCTACAAAGAGTTCATTCACTTCGGACTAACCTCCCAAGACATTAATAATACGGCCGTTCCACTCTCGTTGAAGGAGGCACTCGAACAGGTTTATTATCCCCAAATAGAAGCATTGATTGCCCAATTGCGTAGTTATGCCCAAGAATGGAAAGAGATCCCCATGCTGGCAAAAACGCACGGGCAACCGGCCTCTCCTACGCGTTTGGGAAAAGAATTGATGGTATTTGTCTATCGGTTGGAGCGTCAATTGGTCGGATTGAAAGCCTCTCCGATTACCGTAAAGTTTGGCGGAGCCACCGGCAATTTCAATGCCCACCACGTCGCCTATCCAACCATCAATTGGAAAGCGTTCGGCGATGCGTTCGCCGCCCGGCAATTGGGGTTGGAACGCGAAGCCTACACCACGCAAATATCAAACTACGATAACCTGGCCGCCCTGTTTGATGCGCTCAAACGAATCAACACCGTGATGATCGATATGAATCGCGACTTTTGGCAATATATTTCCATGGACTATTTCAAACAGCAAATCAAAGCCGGCGAAGTAGGCTCCAGCGCGATGCCCCATAAGGTTAATCCGATCGATTTTGAGAATGCCGAAGGCAATCTGGGGCTGGCCAATGCGTTGTTGGAACATCTGTCGGCCAAATTACCCGTGTCGCGTCTGCAACGCGACCTGACCGACTCCACGGTATTGCGTAACATCGGCGTGCCGATGGGACATACGCTGATTGCCATTCAAAGCAGTTTGAAGGGATTGCGTAAACTGCTGCTCAACGAAGCGGCCATTGGTCGCGACCTGGATGATTGCTGGAGTGTGGTGGCCGAAGCAATTCAGACCATCTTGCGACGCGAAGGTTATCCACACCCTTACGAAGCGCTCAAAGCATTGACGCGTACCCATCAAGCCATTACGCGCCAATCGATTCACAGCTTCATCGATGAGTTGGCTGTGAGCGATGCCGTTAAAAACGAATTGCGAGCCATCACCCCGCACAATTATACCGGAGTGTAGGCAACCGAAAAAACTATTATTAATCTAAAAATAAAAGGTATCAAGTGATTTATGTAAAAGACCGTGAGGTCAAATGTTTAATTTTTATTCGAATAAAACTATGAGTATTGAAAATGACAATTGGCGTGAGCTATCTTCCTCAGAGGAAGACTCAGGCAACAGATTTGAAAGAGAGAACAACTACAGCCGTCCGTCCTACAACCGTGAAGGAGGAGAGCGTCCGTATCGGCCTCGTTTCAATCCCGGCACCGACAACGCAGGTGAGCGCCCGCAACGTCCGTACAACAATTACGAACGTCCGCAACGTCCGCGTTTTAACCCGAACAACGATGGCGGCGGACATTCGCCCTACGACAATTACGATCGGCCGCAACGTCCGCGTTTCAATCCGAACAATGGTGGCGGCGGACGTCCTTCGTACAACAACAATGGCGGCGGCGGATATGATCGTCCGCAACGTCCGCGGTTCAATCCGAACAACAGTGACCAGCGTTCCTACTACGAACAACAACGTCCGGCCTACAACGATCGGCCGCAACGTCCGCGTTTCAACCAAAACGAAGGAGGTTCGCCCTACGATCGTCCGCATCGTCCCTACAACAATGGCGGTGGCGGACAACGTCAGCCCTACGGAGGTGCTCCGCAACGTCCCCGTTTCAATCCCAACGGCGGTGGCGGAAGACCCGGCGGATACGGGCGCCCGCAACCACATCGCGGAGCACCCAACTATAATCCGAACGCCAAACCCATCAAGAAGAAACAGGTTATCGAATACTCCGAGCAGTATGTAGATCCCAACGAACCCATCCGCTTGAATAAATTCTTGGCCAACGCCGGTGTTTGCTCCCGTCGCGAAGCCGATGAATTTATCACCGCAGGAGTGGTATTGGTAAACGGCGTTCCCGTAACCGAACTGGGCACCAAGATTAAGCGCGGCGACGAAGTGAAGTTCCACGAACAGCCGGTGAAGATTGAACGCAAGATTTATATCATTCTCAATAAGCCCAAAGATTGTGTCACCACAGCCGATGATCCCAAAGCTCGTCGCACGGTGATGACCCTAACAAAAGGTGCCTGCGAAGAACGCATCTATCCGGTCGGACGACTCGACCGTAACACCACCGGTGTGCTCTTACTGACCAACGACGGCGATTTGGCCTCGAAGCTGACGCATCCGCAATACTTGAAAAAGAAAGTGTATCAAGTCACGCTCGATAAGAATGTAACCCGCGCCGACATGGAGAAGATTGCCACCGGCATCACGCTGGACGACGGAGAAATTCGTGCCGACGACATCAGCTACGTAGACGAACATAAGAACAATGTGATCGGTATCGAGATACATTCGGGCAAAAACCGCATTGTCCGCCGCATCTTCGAGGCGCTCGGCTACAAAGTGACCAAACTCGACCGTGTGCTCTTTGCCGGACTCACCAAGAAAGGACTTCGCCGCGGCGAATGGCGCTTCCTCAACGAACAGGAAGTCAACTTCCTGCGCATGGGTTCGTTCGAGTAACCTATAATAATAAGGAGTAAGAAACAAACATGGAGAAAATTAGTAGAACAAAGATAATCGACCTGCTCAAGCGCGAAGATTTCGGCACTGCCGTCAACGTGAAAGGATGGGTGCGCACCCGTCGGGGCAGCAAGCAGGTCAACTTTATCGCCCTGAACGATGGTTCTACCATACACAATGTGCAGATAGTGGTCGATTTGGCGAATTTCAGCGAAGAGATTCTCAAGGAGATTACCACCGGCGCTTGCCTGAGTGTAAACGGAGTGTTGGCCGCATCGGTCGGCTCCGGTCAGAAAGCGGAAATACAAGCTCGTGAAATAGAAATCCTGGGCGCTTGCGATAATAGTTATCCTCTGCAAAAGAAAGGACACTCGCTGGAATTTCTGCGTGAGATAGCCCATCTTCGCCCGCGCACCAATACCTTTGGAGCTGTTTTCCGCATTCGTCACCACATGGCCATCGCCATTCACACATTTTTCCATCAGAAGGGATTTGTCTACTTCCATACGCCCATCATTACCGCTTCGGATTGCGAAGGAGCCGGCCAGATGTTCCAAGTTACCACGAAGAACCTCTACGACCTGACGAAAGACGAACGTGGTTCTATCATCTACGACGACGATTTCTTCGGCAAGCAGGCCAGTCTCACCGTTTCCGGTCAGTTGGAAGGTGAATTGGCCGCTACGGCCTTGGGTGCCATCTACACCTTCGGCCCTACGTTTCGTGCCGAGAATTCCAACACGCCCCGCCACTTGGCGGAGTTTTGGATGATTGAACCCGAGGTGGCATTCAATGACATCACCGACAATATGGACTTGGCCGAAGCATTCATCAAGTTCTGTGTGCAGTGGGCATTGGACAATTGCGCCGATGATGTGCAGTTTCTTAACGACATGTTCGACAAGGGTTTGATAGAACGTCTCCAAAGTGTGCTTAAAGAGTCGTTTGTACGTTTGCCCTATACCGAAGGTATTCGCATATTGGAAGCGGCCGTTGCCAAGGGACACCAATTTGAATTCCCCGTCTATTGGGGAGTAGACCTGGCTTCGGAACACGAACGCTATCTGGTGGAAGATCATTTCAAACGCCCCGTCATCCTGACCGATTATCCGAAGGACATTAAAGCCTTCTACATGAAGCAGAACGACGATGGCCAAACGGTACGAGCCATGGATGTTCTATTCCCCAAGATTGGCGAAATTATCGGAGGCTCGGAACGTGAATCCGACCATCACAAGTTGCTCACCCGCATCGAAGAGATGCATATTCCCATGAAAGACATGTGGTGGTATCTGGATACACGTAAGTTCGGTACTTGTCCGCACGCCGGCTTTGGATTGGGTTTCGAGCGATTGCTGCTGTTCGTTACCGGAATGGCTAACATTCGCGATGTGATTCCCTTCCCGCGAACGCCGCGCAACGCCGATTTCTAATTGTCGAAAGCTAAAGAAGATAAATAGCCTGCACAACTCATTGATGTGCAGGCTATTTTTTTCATGCCAAAATATTGTTTGTGTTAATAAATTCCCTACCTTTGCAAGCCGTTTCTTATCCTATATGGATAAACAGCTAATTCATAGCGAGTTAATCTGTCTTATGCCCGAGATAGTACAACCGCAATGAATGATTTTCTATTTAGTAGTAACATTTAAACAAAACAATTAAGAGTGGATACTTTAAGTTACAAGACCATTTCTGCCAACAAAGAAACGGCCACCAAAGAATGGGTGGTTGTGGATGCCACCGACCAGATTGTCGGACGCTTAGGCGCTAAAGTGGCCAAATTGTTGAGAGGAAAGTATAAACCAAACTTTACCCCTCACGTTGATTGCGGCGATAACGTCATCATTATCAATGCCGACAAAGTGAAAATGACAGGCAATAAGTGGACAGACAGAGTGTATCTGTCATACACCGGTTATCCGGGCGGCCAACGTGCAATGACCCCCGAACGCCTGCAAGCAAAACCCAACGGAACCGATCGCCTGCTGCGAAAAGTAGTAAAGGGTATGTTGCCCAAGAACAGATTGGGAGCCAAATTACTTGGCAATATGTATGTATACGCCGGCAATGAGCACAAACACGAGGCTCAAAGTCCCAAAGTAATTGATATTAACGCACTTAAATAAGAGATAATGGAAGTAGTAAATGCATTAGGCAGACGTAAAAGTGCCATCGCACGCATTTTCGTAACCGAAGGTACCGGCAAGATTACCATCAACAAAAGAGACCTTGCCCAATATTTCCCTTCAAGCATTCTGCAATACGTGGTTAAGCAACCGCTCAACAAGCTGGGTGTGGCCGAGAAGTACGACATCAAAGTAAACCTCTGCGGAGGAGGCTTCACCGGTCAGTCACAAGCACTACGTTTGGCCATTGCCCGCGCCTTGGTGAAAATCAACGAAGAGGATAAACCGGCACTTCGCTCCGAAGGCTTCATGACCCGCGACCCGCGCGCTGTTGAGCGTAAGAAACCCGGTCAACCCAAAGCACGCAGAAGATTCCAGTTCAGTAAGCGTTAAGCTGACGGCCGAATCACTCATTATAGGTTTAGTATCTAAACCACCGGGACTCTGGATGAAAGGCTACCCGGCGGTTGGTTTAGAAGAACAAAAAAGAACGTAAACGAATTAAAAGAAACAACATGTCAAGAACAGATTTTGATGCATTATTGGAAGCCGGCTGCCACTTTGGGCACCTCAAGCGTAAGTGGAATCCCGCCATGGCTCCCTACATCTTCATGGAACGCAATGGTATCCACATCATTGACCTCCATAAAACCGTTGCGAAAGTAGACGAAGCTGCCGAAGCTTTGAAACAGATCGCTAAATCAGGAAAGAAAATCCTGTTTGTTGCTACTAAAAAACAAGCAAAACAAGTGGTTGCCGACAAAGCAGCCGCTGTGGGCATGCCTTATGTAATTGAACGTTGGCCGGGCGGTATGCTCACCAACTTCCCCACCATCCGTAAGGCCGTAAAGAAGATGGCTACCATCGACAAGCTTACCAATGACGGCACCTATGCCAACCTTTCCAAGAGAGAGATTCTGCAAATATCCCGTCAACGTGCCAAGCTCGACAAGAACTTGGGTTCGATTGCCGACCTCACCCGTTTGCCGTCGGCTCTCTTTGTGGTGGATGTGATGAAAGAAAACATCGCCGTACGTGAAGCCAATCGGTTGGGAATACCGGTGTTCGGCATTGTAGATACCAACTCCGATCCTTCGAACATCGACTTTGTGATTCCAGCCAATGACGATGCCACCAAATCGGTCGATGTAATTTTGAGTGCTTGCTGCACCGCCATGCAAGAAGGATTGGACGAACGCAAAGCCGAGAAGGTAGACATGGAAGCTGCCGGCGAAGCTCCCGCCAATGGCAAAAACAAGCGGAGAACATCCCGTACCCGTCTGGATAAGACCGACGAGGAGGCTATCAAGGCTGCTAAAGCCGCTGCCTTCGTCAAAGAAGACGAAGAGGCCTAATCACCGTGAACGAATCACGAATTGACCCACACGTCAATTCTCCCCATTATTAATAATCACCCTAAGACAGAAAGGAAAAACAAGATGGCTGTAACAATGGCTGATATACAAAAGCTCCGCAAAATGACCGGAGCCGGTATGATGGATTGCAAGAATGCACTCACCGAAGCAAACAACGACTTCGACCAAGCAATGAAGATTATCCGCGAGAAGGGACAGGCCGTAGCCGCCAAACGTTCCGACCGCGACGCTTCGGAAGGTTGCGTATTGGTGAAGACCGTAGAGGGCTTCGGAGCAATGATTGCCCTGAAGTGCGAAACCGACTTCGTTGCCCAGAACGCCGACTTTGTGAAGCTGACCCAAGATATTTTGGACGCCGCTCTGGCGGCCAAGTGCAAAACGCTCGATGAGGTGAAAGCACTGCCCATGGCGGGTGCTACCGTAGAGCAAGCTGTGATTGACCGCAGCGGCATCACCGGCGAAAAGATGGAATTAGACGGCTACCTCACCCTCGAGGGCGCTTCCATCTCCACCTACAATCACCAAAACAAGAACTTCCTCTGCACCATGGTGGCTCTGAACAAAGCCGTCGATGCCAAAGTGGGACACGAAGTGGCCATGCAAATTGCGGCCATGGCTCCCATTGCCGTAGATGAAGCAGGTATCCCCCTGGACGTGTTGGAACGCGAAAAAGAGATCGCCATGGAGAAAGCCCGTCAAGAGGGCAAACCCGAGAACATGCTCGAGAAGATTGCCATGGGACGCATCGGTAAGTTCTACAAAGAGGCCTGCCTGCTCAAGCAAGAGTATATCCAGGACGCCAAGCTGACGGTGGCCGACTACCTGAAGAGCTTCGACAAGGAACTCACCGTGGTCGACTTCAAGCGGTTCACCTTGCGCGCCGAGTAATCGGGTCACAACTAACTTACGCACATGCAAAAGGGGCGTTCGGATTTTCCGGGCGCCCCTTTGATGTATAGCTGCCGATGGCGGCGAATCCTCACCGTTCGTATCGGTTAAGACTCCTGCTGAGAGGCTGTCGATGCTTCGGCTTGCGGGCTGTCATCCTGTGCGAGAGCATTCGGTGGGCAGCTTTTTATCTTCTCTTTGAGTTGTTCGTACTCACCCTCGAAGCAGCTGGAGAAGAAGCCCTTGCCCAGGTTCTGTTCAATCTGCTGGAATGTCCAGAGTTTGCCCGCTTCCGCTTGCTGGGGATGCTGATGAAAGAGTGCTTCGTCGCTCACGCGAATGACAAAAAGATAGTTGAGCCGATTGGTAGCCTCGTTGTTGACGTGCGTCTTGCAGACAAACTGCAGGTTGCCCGTGGGCTTGACCTCGGGAAAGGTGCAGAGCAACAACCGATTGATGCCCTCGGCCAGGCTCTCGCCATAAATAAGATAGCCCTCAATGGGCAGATCGGTTTTGCCACGCTCGAGCGTGCATTTTTCGGGTCGTGCGCTCAGGAAAATCAGGTCGTCCCACACCAGGGCGATACGCACCACCGGGGCGATGTGTCTGGTTTTGCGCCCAATGATTTCCATGGCGGGCGATCTGCCTATCACATCGCCGTCGGTGTTGACAATGGGAATGTAGATTGTATTTTTCACCATCTTGTTGAAGCAGCCGATGCCCACCTGATTAAACACCACCACCAAGGCCAACACCACCGGCGGCAACAGTTGGAACAGTATGGTATGTGTCGACTCGCCCAACGGACGGGCAAACAACCACACCCCGCAGACAACCAGCAGGTGAATGCCCACCAGCAGCAGCAGCACCCGAACCGATACCATCGTGGATTGCGCGCTTTGTATAAAGCGGTAATTGCCCGTCCGGCGCGACAGATGTATGAAGTTGGCCAACATCCTCCGACGGAAGCAAAAGAAGGGAACGGCCGGAATCAACACGAACAGTTCGAGTGCGAACGGAAAGTAGGCAGGGGAGAGGAACGACGGGAAAAGAACGACGACCAGCGTAAGAAGGAGTAGCACCACCGTGTTGCCCACAAGCAGGGGGCGGGGCATGCCCGGATCGCGCTCAAGAAAGGTGAACGACCGATAGAGAACCCCCGAAGTGGCACCAAAACCAAGCGCGAAATCGAGCGTCATGTAGTGGCTCAAAACGATGGAAAGGAGGGTGGGCAGAAGGCCCATCGCCATGTTGAATTTATAGGAAAGCGAGTTGTTGTTGCTCATACACCAAATGAAGATGATTAGAAGATGATTATGAAATTACTCAATGCACTAACTAACAAAAAAATCTGGCTGTTTGTTTGCGTGGCGACGGGTCGAAGAGAAGTACTTTGCTGTTCACGGTTCTCTCTTTAACACAATGCTTCCTTTGTAATGCGCCGAAGCCAGTTTGCGAAAAGCCAGAAAGTCGGCGTAATCGTTGCGGGAATAGGTGCCGCTGTTTACCTGTAATCGCTGCACAATCAGCAAGGTGTTGTCGCTTTCACGCACAACGACCGAACGAAAGGTGCCGAAACGACTGTTCCGTTCGAGGTTGTGCGGGATGGATTCTATTTGGGTGTGCGGGGGCAACGTAATGCGAATGGTATCGATGTCGCAATAACCATATTCGATAGAGACGGGATGGGTGCGTTCCTGAGGTGTCTCGTCGGGTATTCCCAGTCGCGGATGAAAGATATTGATCGGTATAAAGAGACGCTTTCCGGTGCGATTGCCGTATTGCGTGGTGTGAATGGTGCAGGCAATGGTGAGTTGCGGCAATCGCGTCTTCTTTTCTTCGATACGGATATCCTCGATGCGTGCATGCGTCAGATAGAGACCGGAACGTATCCGGTCGTTTTGTTTGGCCGGTTCTGCCATCGCAAAATTCCGGTTATCCTCGTATTGAAACAAGCGTGAGGTTTGCCGATTGGTAATCACGGCCGATCCGTCGGCATTCAACTGCACGGCAGCCCGATTGATTTGGGTGTTGATAGAGTCGGTATAGGTCGGCAAGCGGCATACCACTCCGCCGTCGGGAGTGATACGCAACGCATCATGTCCGGCAATGGAATGATGCACATATCCCAGGGGCAAACGCGGGTCGGTGCATTCCAACCAAAGCGTATCGCCGGGAAGCGTTACCTGCAGCACTACATGATTGGCCTGATTGGCACTGACATAATCCTGCAAGAAGCGGGGACGGTCGGTGTGGATAATCACGTATGTAGCGGGAATATTCAAAGCCTCGAGCATGGCGCGGGCATAGTTCGACAACCCCTTGCAATCACCGTATCCCGTGCGGCATACCTCATCGGCCGGAGCGGGTTGCAAACCGCCGATACCCAATTGAATGCTCACGTAGCGGGTGGTCTCTCCCAAGAGTTTATACACAGCCTCCACCCGCTCGTAGGGTGTGGTGCAGTGAGCGGTTTGTTCGAGCAACCGCTCCTTTTGCTCGGGCAAGAGTTGGTCTCTTCCTGTTTGCAGGGAGTAGAGCCAGCGACCGTAGGAGTTCCAGCTCTCCATCTCACCGCCAATGCCATTGAAGGAGAAACGGCGGGGCGTGAAGTAGATGCGCGGTTGCAGGTTTCCGAACGAAGGCGCATACGACTCTTGCTTGATAGCCGGTAACATACGTGCACTCACCTGCGTGAGTTGTTTCTTGCCGGTGGTTTGTTGTTGCACCTCCAGGTGGGTGTTGACGGCATGAAAACGGCAAGGATTGTCGATGGATGTCTCTAAACAATAATCGGCTTTCTCGACCGACTGGTTGAAACTAACCTGCGGCATAAAAGAGGGATAGCCGATGATGCCGTCGGTATGTTTCATTTCCCATTGATAGGTGAATAGGATTGGATAACGCGGCGGTGTGTAGGCAAAATAGAAGTAGTAGCCGTCGGTAGCCAGATGCTCGGAGTATTCGGTACGTTTTAAGTCGCTCCGTTTCACTTTGCGCAGCAGCGTACCGCCCGCGTCGCGCACCTCCCCTTCAAACCTCTTAAGAGAGGTGACCCGATCGCAGGGAAATACCAACTCGGCGCAATCGGCTCCTCTGCGGTCGAGGATTTCAATCACCCGTTTCTCTTTCTGAATAACTTCGGTGGGAGAAACAGCCACGATGTGCGTGGTAGCCTCCCGCACAATAGAGTAGGCATTCTCATACAGATCGGTTTGCGCATGCAAAGGCTGCACAAAGGGCAACGACCACCATAACAGATTGTATAATTTCGATTTCACGGTACCATGGCTTTAGGGTTACAGTTTCTTTAGCACCATTAACTCTTTGTTTTTGGTCGCCATCTGTTCGAAGAACTGTTGCAATGCCGAATAGTGTTCGGGCATGAACAACGCGCGGTTCAATTTGAACTGATACTGCGTGACCACCGTATTCTTTAGTTGCCGGCAAGAGTACCGCATCGACAAACCCCGGTTGCATGCACTCAACAGTTTGTCTTCGGGCAATTCGTCCACCGTATAGCCCTCGGGTAGGGTGAGCGTGACCGAAAGCGTCACCTGATCGGTGCCGTTAAACTCAACGGGAAGGTAGCGGGTGCTCTGTTTAAAAGGCGTTTCGGAGATGTGCAGAAACAGTAGCGGATGAATGTAGACCAGGTTGTTTCCTTTGCTTGGATGCTTCACAAAAGCCAACTCTTCTTCAATGGAGGGGGTAAACGAACTTCTGCCCTTCTGCCTGAGGGCTTTCACCTGGATCTTTTCGCGCTCGGCGAAGGAACGGATGTAGTCGAGACTATCTTTCGCCTTCCGAAACTTGCTGCGCACGCTCGAGGCATACCGGCCGTTATAGTTGGTTTTCCGTATTCCGCTGATGGTGCCGTCGGGCAACAGCGTTGCCTCCACCACCGAGCGCAACGAGGTTTTGGTTGCTGCCTGCAAATCTACCCAGCGTCCCTGCTGATTGGGTATCAATAAACGCGCCCGCTCCACGGCCAATACCGCAGGCAGTTCGTTGATGTAGCCATCCACTACGGAGCCGTCGATATAGACCAGGGTGGTGTCGCTTATTGCCGCGCCAACCACAAACGTATTGAGCATCTGAAGCGTGGGATGTGCCAGCGGCAACCGTCCGCGATTGCGGGTAGACATCACCACCGGATAGGCAGGAATGCCCGCGTCTTCCAACATACTCATCAAGATGAAATTGATTTCGGCATTG
>JAISHB010000027.1 GCA_031262785.1 Prevotellaceae bacterium | reverse complement strand
CTTGAATATCTGTTGGTCGACAAACGCATTTTCTCCCACGGCAAACACTCCTTGAACGCCTTTGACCTGTTCCGCATCCGCATTCAACAGCAATCGAAGGGCATTTTGCCACTCCGTTTCGGGCAGCGCCTTCAACAGTTTGCGCGCCCTCTTCGCCACATCGACAGTGATACAATGCAGCACAATGCCCCGATAACGGGAAGGACGCCAACGATAACGGGAGCGATGACGGACAAAAAAATCCGCCAACACCGTTTCGCCGACCGGCGACCAGATCTCGCGGTTACTGATCTCGAAGAGTAATATGCCGTCGCGATATTCTTGCATCAGAGCACGAAACAGGGGGTAATGCAGCTCCAATCGTTCATACTCATAGTCCAGAATAGACTTCTCCACATACTTTTCAAACAGAAGTGATGCAGATTGCGGCCGGGCAGAAGCAAAGCGGTCAAACATCAAACCAGTGTACACCTTTCCATTTAAGGAGAATAACGGTTTTTCCGTTTTACCAACGGCGAGCAGTTCGGCTATGCCGGCAGCATCCGTGGTGTAGTTATACTCCTTCTTGAGACGTTCAACCACGGCTTTCACCCCCTTGTCACGCCCATAGCGACGTATTAAATCGCTTTTCATCTCCTCGAAGGGGGAAAGTTGATTCCGTTCGAGCACTTTTACGATGTGAATGCCCTGCGGCGTAAAAAAAGGAGCGGTGATTGCCCCCACGGGCAAATCGAACAACCGCTTTTCCAGCTCGGCAGGCAACTCGAAACGATGAACAAAGAACTCCTCTTGCGCATCCGAAAAGCGCGCCACGGCATCGTCGAAGGCAAGTTGTCCGGTTTGCAAAAGCAAGTAGAGTGAATCCATGCGCTGCTCGGCTGCCTGAACGTTGCTTTGCGCAACCTGCTGGGGAAGATAAAAAAAGAGTTGCTTGATGCGTAACCGACTGCCGCGTCCGTCGCTTCGCATCCGATCGTAAGCCTCACGGGCAACTTGTTCGGCCACCGTTTCATCCATTAAATAAGAGGCTGCCAACCCGCGACGATAACCATCCAACTCCCTACGAAACTGTGCCGTGGTGTCGATGCCGGCCGCTTCGGCTGCCGCAACCTTGAGTTTGAAGTTGACAAACAGATCGACATACTCATGCAATGACAACGAGTCGGAATCGACCAGTTCCTTATTCTTATGATATAGGTATTCAAATTCGGAACGCAGCACCGCCTTTCCGTCGATGCGCATCAACACCGGATCGGATTGTGCATATAAGCATGCACAACCCAACCATCCGAAGAGTGTTGTTACCCATCCGCTCTTGGTCATACGACGACTGTTTTATTCGGGACGGCTGTAATTGGGAGCTTCACTGGTGATGGCCACATCGTGCGGGTGACTTTCCAACACACCCGCATTGGTGATGCGGGTGAATTTGGCGTCGTGCAACTGTTCGATATTGGCGGCACCGCAATACCCCATACCGGCACGCAAACCACCAGTCAGTTGATAAATCACTTCGTAGAGGGTGCCTTTGTAGGGGACGCGGGCAGCGATGCCTTCGGGCACCAGCTTCTTCACATCGGTGGTGGCACTCTGGAAATAACGGTCTTTCGAGCCGTTCTCCATCGCCTCCAACGAACCCATGCCCCGATAGGATTTAAATTTGCGACCGGCAAAGATGATGGTGTCGCCGGGTGATTCTTCGGTGCCGGCCACCAACGAGCCAACCATCACGCAAGCGCCACCGGCTGCCAATGCTTTTACCACATCGCCCGAATAGCGCAATCCGCCGTCGGCAATAATCGGCACACCGGTTCCCTGAAGTGCTTTGGCCACATCGTAAACGGCCGAGAGTTGCGGCACACCTACACCGGCTACCACGCGTGTGGTACAGATGGAACCCGGACCAATGCCCACCTTCACCGCATCGGCACCTGCCTCGACCAATGCTTTCGCGGCTTCGCCCGTGGCGATATTACCCACTACTAAATCGATTTGCGGGAAACGGTTCTTTGCCTCTTTCAACTTCTCGATAACAGAAAGGGAGTGGCCGTGAGCCGTATCAATTACAATGGCATCAGCTCCTGCATCCACCAAGGCTTGCATGCGTTCGAGGGTGTCGTTGGTTACGCCCACACCGGCCGCTACGCGCAAGCGCCCTTTGGCATCCTTACACGCCATGGGTTTATCTTTGGCTTTGGTAATGTCTTTAGAGGTAATCAGGCCGACCAGCTTGCCCTCTTTGTCTACCACCGGCAGTTTCTCTATCTTGTATTTCTGCAGGATGAGCGAGGCGGCATCCATGTCGGTCGATTGGTTGGTGGTGATGATATGGTCTTTGGTCATCACTTCATCGATACACTTGGCAAGGTTGCGCTCGAAGCGCAGGTCGCGATTGGTGACAATGCCCACCAGATAGCGTTCGTCATCGACCACCGGAATACCGCCGATGCGGTATTCGGCCATCAAATCGAGGGCATCGGCCACGGTGGAGCCGCGTTTGATGGTCACCGGATCGTAAATCATGCCGTTCTCGGCGCGTTTAACGATGGCTACTTGGCGGGCTTGTTCATCGATGGACATATTTTTATGGATCACACCGATGCCGCCTTCGCGCGCAATGGCAATGGCCATCTTCGATTCGGTAACCGTGTCCATGGCAGCCGTTACGAAGGGGATTTTCAGTTCAATGTTGCGGGAAAACTTCGTGGTGAGTTCCACACTGCGGGGAAGTACTTCAGAATAGGCGGGGATTAATAAGACGTCGTCGAACGTCAATCCATCCATCACAATTTTATCTGCAATAAATGACATAGGGCTATGTGCTTTAAATTTTATTGCGTGCAAATATACGGCATATTTCTGCATTAATCTCTATCTTTGCGGCGCTTTTTACAAATTAGAATTTACGATTAACAAGAAGAGAATAAAGAATGGCACAAGAAGATGTTTTTAAAAAATTGGTCTCGCATTGCAAGGAGTATGGCTTCGTATTTCCTTCGAGCGACATCTACGACGGATTGGGGGCGGTATATGATTACGGTCAGATGGGTGTAGAACTCAAAAACAACATTAAACAGTATTGGTGGCAAAGCATGGTGCTGCTGCACGAAAACATCGTGGGCATCGACTCGGCCATCTTCATGCACCCCACCATCTGGAAGGCCAGTGGGCACGTAGACGCCTTCAACGATCCCTTGATAGACAACCGCGACTCTAAAAAACGCTACCGTGCCGATGTCTTAATTGAAGAGCAACTGGCCAAATACGACGAGAAGATAGCCAAAGAGGTGGCCAAAGCCGCTAAACGTTTCGGCGAGGCCTTCGACGAAGCGCAATTTCGCGCCACCAACGCCCGCGTGTTCGAGCAGCAGAGCAAGCGCGACGCTCTTCACGAACGTTTCGCTGCAGCACTCAATGCGAACAATTTGGAAGAACTTCGCCAAATCATCCTCGACGAAGAGATTGCCTGCCCCATCAGCGGCACGCGCAACTGGACCGAGGTGCGCCAGTTTAACCTGATGTTCTCGACCGAAATGGGCAGTACCGCTGACGGCGCCATGAAAATCTACCTGCGTCCCGAAACCGCGCAAGGTATCTTCGTCAACTACCTGAACGTACAGAAGACCGGACGGATGAAAATTCCCTTCGGCATTGCCCAAATCGGCAAAGCCTTCCGCAACGAAATTGTGGCACGTCAGTTTATCTTCCGCATGCGCGAGTTCGAACAGATGGAGATGCAGTTTTTCGTGCGCCCGGGCAGCGAGCTGGAATGGTTCGGGAAGTGGAAGGAGTTGCGGCTAAAATGGCACAAAGCATTGGGCTTCGGCGATGATCACTATCGTTTCCACGACCACGACAAGTTGGCGCACTACGCCAATGCCGCCACCGACATCGAGTTTTTGATGCCCTTCGGATTTAAAGAGGTGGAAGGCATTCACAGCCGCACCAACTTCGACCTCTCCCAACACGAAAAGTTCTCGGGCAAAAGCATCAAATACTTCGACCCCGAGCTGAATGAATCCTACACGCCCTATGTCATCGAAACCAGCATCGGCGTCGACCGCATGTTCCTGAGCGTGATGTCGGCCTCCTACTGCGAAGAACAGCTCGAAAACGGCGAGAGCCGCGTGGTACTTCGTTTGCCCGCTCCGCTGGCACCGGTCAAACTGGCCGTGATGCCGTTGGTCAAGAAAGACGGACTACCCGAGAAGGCACGCGAGATTATCGATGGTCTCAAATTCCTTTTCCATTGCCAATACGACGAGAAAGACAGCATCGGCAAACGCTACCGCCGTCAAGATGCCATTGGAACTCCCTATTGCGTCACCGTCGACCATCAAACCCTGGAAGATCACTGCGTAACCCTGCGCGACCGCGACACCATGCAGCAAGAGCGTGTTTCCATCGACCGCTTGAGTGCGCTTCTGGCCGATCGCCTCAGCATCACTTCCCTACTTAAAACGCTGCAATAAGGCAGCCCATCTTTCATCCACACTCTTAGTTTTTAGACACATGAAGAAGATTCTTTTCATCTCCCTGCTCGCCGCCCTTTTCACCTCGTGTAAAGAGGTAGAAGAACCCGGAAAGTACGACAACTGGCAAGCCCGCAACCAAGCCTATGCCGACTCGTTGCAACGAGAAGCCGGAAACAACTTCGTGGCCACCGAGCAGCAAGCGCTGAACATGTCCACCAACACGCTGTTTGCCATTCAAGACATGTCCGTGAGCACCGATGTGGCCAAACGCTACGTCTATTGCAAAAAAATATCGGAGAACAACCCTTCGGGCATACGACCGCTCTACACCTCCACCGTCACCCTTTTCTACTACGGCACCTTTTTCACCGGTGAGAAATTCGACGGCAATTTCACCGGCTACAGCGCCGCCGAACACGGCACGCTCGATCCCCAAGAGAAGGAGAAAGCTCCCACGCCGTTCGATTCACCCAACACCTGGGCGCTAACCTCGCTTCGCCCCGGCATGGTGGCTGCGATGCAATACATGCGTTCGGGCGAACGATGGATACTCTATCTTCCCTTCGAGAGCGGCTACGGCAGCACGGAATACGGAAGCATTCCGGCCTATTCGGCATTGGTCTTCGATGTGCAAATTGAGGAGGTGATTCCTTAAGCGTATCGGCAAAATCTCACCGAACCGGTTGATCATAGAAGCACTGCTTCTGTGATCAACCGGTTTTGTTTTGTCACAGCAGAAGTGCTTCCCGCTCTCCGCCGCTCACCGCCAATGATTTTTGTTGTGAAGACGGATGCCCAAGCCGAGCATCAGGTAGTTGGGCGTATGAAATTCCTTCAAATTGTATCCCACGTGCAGATAAGTGTTGCGCGATAGTTCCATCTTGAGCGTCAACACCTGATAAACGCCTTTGTGAGCACCGCCGCCATGCCAAAGGTTGGCACCCAAGCCTGCGCCGATGGTAAAATAGGGCATGACATATTCGGCACGCGCCGAAATGCCCAAGGCCAGCTGCTTGTTCAGGGCGGGCGCATGCGTGGTGAAACCATCTACACCATTCTCGTCCTGAGTGGGAGTAGCATAAACATTACTGCTGCTGTCGAACACACCGTCGAGCGAGAGGCCGGCACGGAAACGACGACACACGGTATACATCGGGGCAAAGTTGAAACCCACCACGGCATACGACTTAGGCGAAGCCACATAACTGTCGTCCACGTGCACGCCGGTTTTGCGCCACGAACCAAAAAGCGTGAGGTCGTAGCTGATGTGAGGCGTAAACAAAGGAACGCCAGGGGCGGACGTGTTCGCAGCAACTTGGTTGGCAGTTGTTCGATTGAAGTAATAGGCCGTGCCCACCCGCAATCCGGCTGTATTGAGTCCCGCGTTGGGATATTTGGTGTTGCCGTTGCTGAAATGGGTGGCCGCCAGGCCGACTATCAGGTCGAAGCGGGGCGACACCGTCCACTCGAGATGCACACCGGCATGCAGGTAGGCATTCACCTTCGATCCAATGACGTAGTTATTGGGATTGCGCTCTTTATCGTAGGGTTTCCATCCCAACGAAAGACCAAGATTCCATTCGTAGTTCAGCGTCAGCTTGCTGCTCAGGCGGGCAAGTCGCGCACCCTGAAAGAGATAGATGCTCAGCGGATTACCCAGTTCGCGACTGTTGCCAAAATGGAAATAGCCGATGCCGATGCCTTGATAGGCGTCGGCATAGAGACGCGCCAAGGGGGAATGGGGACGAAAGCGGAAGGCATAGCGCAGGTGCGGCGACTCGCCCCACCGAATGGATTGTTGCGCCGCATTGGAACTCGAGAGAAACCGGTGAGTGGGGAAGATATACTCCTGCCGATACGCCACCTCCAGCCGATGCACGTAGCCCGACTGGGAATAGATCGTCGTTGAACAGAGAAGTAAAATGCAAAAGAGCAGCCCTCTGCCAGGCGTTGTCTGAGGAATGCGTAAATACACGCTACCCCAGCAATTCTTTAACCTTAGCAGAGATAACGCGCCCTTCGGCCAGTCCGGCCAGCTTCTTGGATGCCACGCCCATCACTTTTCCCATCTCTTTGGCACCGGTGGCGCCCGTCTCGGCAATGATGGCCTTGAGCGCGGCTTCCAGTTCTTCGGCACTCAATTGTTTGGGCAGATAGGTTTCGATAACCTTCACCTGCGCCAACTCTTCGTCAGCCAAGTCGGGGCGGTTTTGGGAGGCGTAAATCTCGGCGGCGTCCTTGCCTTGCTTCACCAGCTTCTGCATGATTTTCAGGGCGGCGTCGTCGGTCAAGGTATCGTTTGCTCCGGGGGCTGTTTTTGCTTCAAGGAACACTTTCTTGATGTTACGAAGGGTTTCCAGAGCCACTTTGTCTCTGGCTTTCATGGCGGTTTTAATGTCTTCGCTGACTCTTTCAAATAAGTCCATGATTCGATGTTTCTTTATGGATAGGGGAATGTTAATGATTAAGAAAAGGAGATCACGCCGTTGTCGGCCTCGGCCTCTTGCGCCTCTTCCTGCGCCAGTTGTTCTTCAGCTTCGGCCTTGGCTTTGATGGCATTCAGCGTGGCCTGATCACGTTTATAGGTGGGCGAGTTTTCCACCAGGTTGAAAATGTCGATGTTATCTAAATCTTCGGGATTGAAGAGGTAGATGTGACGGCGGCGGGGAGCGGCGCGACCACTCATGGCATTGTCGCCGTAGGCGTGGATGATGCGTTGACGGTTCTTCTCTTTCTCCTCTTCCTGCCGGATTTGTTTCTCCTCCTCTTCCTTGCTTCGTTTCTGATGCAGCGAGTCTATACCGGGCACATCTTCCACGCCGAAACCGGTGGCCAGGATGGTGAGTTTCACCTTTTGTCCGAGCGTCTCGTCGATGGCTACGCCCCAGATCACTTCCACGCCTTCGCGGAACTTACGCATGAAGTCGTGTATCTCATTCATCTCCTCCATCATCAGTTCCGATTCAATGCAGAAGGATACGTTGAACATCACCTTCTTGGCATTGAAGATGTCGTTGTTATTCAGAAGCGGCGAGTGCAACGCATCGTCGATGGCCTTGGTTACGCGGTTCTCGCCTTCGCCGAATCCGGTGCTCATGATGGCTACGCCGCCATCTTTCAAGATGGTCTTCACATCGGCAAAGTCGAGGTTGACCGTGCCGCGCACGGTGATGATTTCGGCGATGCTCTTGGCGGCGACGCTCAGCGTGTCGTCGGCTTTGCCGAAGGCATTCATGAAGGTGAGGTCGCTGTATATCTCGCGCAATCGTTCGTTGTTGATTACCAGCAGGGCATCTACATGCTGGGCAATGCGTTCCACGCCGTCGAGTGCCTGAATAATTTTCTTTTCACCCTCAAAGATGAAGGGGATGGTGACAATGCCGACCGTCAGGATGTCCATCTCTTTGGCAATGCGGGCAATGACGGGTGCGGCGCCGGTGCCGGTGCCTCCGCCCATGCCGGCGGTGATGAACACCATCTTGGTGCCGTCATTGAGCAAGTCGCGTATCTCGTCGGCGCTCTCCTCGGCCGCCTCGCAAGCGCGCTGAGGACGGTTGCCGGCTCCCAATCCTTCGGTGATGGTGCGTCCCAATTGCAGACGCACCGGCACGGGAGAGTCTTTGAGGGCCTGATTGTCGGTGTTACAAAGCACAAAGGTGACGTCGTGAATGCCTTCGCGATACATGTGATTGACGGCATTACCGCCGCCGCCGCCCACGCCGATCACTTTAATTATTTTAGGGGAATCTGTCCCTAAATCGAAATCTACATTTATATTCTTCATGAGGAGACCTTTATTTAGAGTTCTGATTGATTTCGTCGTCGCCGAACAAATCGCCTACGCCGTCGGTCATGCCGGTTATCTTTTCACGAAAGTTGTCGAGCCAACCCTTTTTCTTGGGCTTTTTGGCTTTCTCTTCCGGTTTTCCCTTGCCCTTGCTTTTACCTCTGCCTTTGAGTGCCTCTTCTCCCTGCTGCCGATAGTCGATGTCGTCGCCGAAAAGGTTGCCGAAGTCGGTTGGTTGCGGAGATTGCGAAGATTCCGAGGGCAAAGCGGCGGGAGTTTCCATTCCGCCAATCGGAGTCTCTTCCTCCTCTTTGCGGCAATTCTCACGTCCGGCATACAAGAGTCCGAGCAGCGTGTTGTGCGTTCCGTCTTTCTTCAGCTCTTCAATCATGCCGGTCACGACCGGATGCACAAAGCGGGCAATGCGTACCTTCTGTTGTTTGCTGCGTTTGCGGAAAGCCTCTTCGATGTGGGTGAGGTTGGCGCCTCCGCCGGTGAGTACCACCCCCGACAGCAACCGATCGTCGTAGCCCGAGAGTTGGATTTGATTCCAGGCATTGGCCAGAATCTCTTCGATGCGGGCATCTACGATGTCGTTGAGCAAAAGCAGCGGGATGGCGCGGCCGTCTTCGGTGCTGCAGCTCGCCGGCACGTCGCTGTTGGCCTCTTCGTAGCGGGCGTCGCCGTAGTGCCGTTTCAGTTGCTCGGCTTCGCTCTCTTCCATTTGCAGCGTGGCGATGTCGTGCGTGATGCTGCTGCCTCCCAACGGAATGACGCTTAAAAAACGGAGAATATTATTCTTGTAGACGGCCACCGTGGTGGTGTCGGCACCCAAATCAATCAGTGCGCAGCCCGAACGCATCTCGGTTTCGGTCAGCACCACGCCGGCTAAGGCCGTGGGAGCTATCAACAGGTCGGCTATCTCAATGTGTGCTTTCTCGAAGCTCAGCTCAAGGTTCTTTTTCAGGGAAGTGCGCGCCACTATGTTCAGGAATTGTGCCGTGATGTATCCGCCGGCCACTCCGATGGCGCGTGTTTGAGCGGTGTTGTCGATCAGATACTCCTGCGGAGCCACATCCAGGATGTCCATGTCTTCCATGGGGATGCTCAGGTTCTCGTCGCACAAGGCATCTACCAATTCTTGGGTGATGATGCCGTCGGCGGTTTCAACCTGTCGCCCCACTGCGTTGCGAACGGTACGCAGCGACAATCCTCCAATGCCGGCGTAGACCCGTGCAATGGAGGCGCCCAATTTGCCCTCGAGCGTGCGGATAACCTGGGTGAGTGCTTCGGCCGTGTCGTCGATGTTGAAGACAATGCCTTTGCGAACAGAAGCGGGCGCCTCTTGGGCGGCATAAGCAAGTACTTGCAACGAACCGTCGGTTCCCCGTCGTCCGGCGATGCCGAGAATTTTAGAGGAGCTTAGCTCAATTGCAGCAATGAATTCGGTAGTGGTAGCCATATTGTTCTTGATTTTACAATCGTGCAAAGGTAGTATAAATTATGCTAACTTAAATCGCATTCGCCAGCGTTTATGCGCATCGTCATAGTTGTGACTGATGATTTTAAACGCCCCTATTTCACGGGTGTTGCCCACATGGGTGCCGGCGCAAAGACATTCGTCGTAGTTGCCCACTTTCACCACCCGCACGGTTTGCGAGGCATGTTCGGGCAAACGGTTCAAGTCGAAGCGCTTTTCGGCCTCGTCTTGCGTGATGTATTCGGTGGTGACCTCGAGGCATCGGGCAATCACTTCGTTAACGGTTTGCTCCAAACGGGCAATCTGTTCATCCGAGGGCGCCTCGTCCAACAAATAGTCGAGCTTGCTCTTTTTGCGCTCAATGTGTGCCGAGGCCGAGCGTCCACAGCCAAACAGCTCCATCATGGCGCGGTTGACGATGTGTTCGCAAGTGTGCATCGGCGGGTATTCTTGCTTGTTGTGGGTATTCAGGGTGATTGCAGGTTCCATCTTCTAACTTCTTGTTTCTGTTATTGAACTATTTGTTTAAAGGAGACACAAAAATAGGCGTTTATCCCCGATAAGTCCAAATTATCCGTTACTTTTGTAGCAATTTATACCACACACTCTCATCGTTCCAAACAATATGAAACAATTCTTAGGCAAACAACTTGCCGCTGCAGGTAAAAAGCTTGTACGCACCACTTCGGGTTGGAAGTGGGGACACTTCTTTAGCAATTTCCTGGCCGTGGTGCTGGGCATCATCCTCACTTTTGCCGGCAACAACTGGTTGCAGCAACGCAACACCCAGCGGGATTTGAAGACCTCGCTCCAACTCATCAAAGACGAGTTGAATCTCAATCGGGAGAATATCGCCAAGATGCAAGACAACTACCTCAAAGACCGCCAGGCAGCCAAGTATCTGCTGCAATACCAATCCGACTATTTCAAAGCAGACCACAAAACATTAGCCGAATCGGGCGCCTGCATGTTTCGAAGCAACTTTCCCTCGATAGTGACCGATGCCTTGGAAATGCTCAAAAGCTCGGGGTTGCTGCAAAAGATTACCGACCGAAAGCTGGCCGTAGAGATCATTAAAACCTATAGCACCATTAAGAGCGCCAAAGAGGCCACCGACTCCTACTACGAGAGCAAACGGAAATGGCAGTATAAGCTGATGGATATTCCCGCCTTTGTGGGCTACGACGACAGCGACAAAAGCACCTTCGAGAAATGGACGGACTACATGAAAATATCCCAAATGGTTGAACTGGTCGAAAGCATCCCCAACTACTTCAACGGTCCCTATCCCTACAACGAGGATCTCGAAGCGATCGACGAGGCCATCACCGCCATCGACCGCGCTTATTAAACATCCCCCATTCCCTATCCCCCACCTCACCCTCATGAAGCATTTTTTTCTATATATAATAGGTGTAGTTGTTTGCACGGCTGCAACCGCACAGGCACAACGTGCCGGAGATAGCCCCTGGCGCAAACTGCAAATCGCCGAGTTTGCCATCACCAACCTCTACGTCGACACGGTCGACGAGCGCAGATTAGTGGAAGAGGCCATCATCGACATGTTGGCGCAGCTCGACCCGCACTCCACCTACAGCAATGCCGAAGAGGTTCGCAAGATGAACGAACCGCTGCAGGGCAACTTCGAAGGCATCGGCGTGCAGTTTCAGATGATGGACGATACGCTGCTGGTGATTCAGCCCGTGCGGGGCGGTCCCTCCGAAAAGGTGGGTATCCTGGCCGGCGACCGCATCATTGCGGTAGGTGACACGGCCATTGCCGGCGTTCGGATGCCGGTAGACGACATCACCGGACGGTTGCGCGGTCCCAAAGGAACCGACGTGCAACTAACCATTGTGCGCCGCGGCGTAGACGGGACACTGCCGTTCACCGTTAAACGCGACAAGATACCCATCTACAGCTTGGATGCCTCCTACCTCATCCGCCCGGGCATCGGCTACATCCGCATCAACCGTTTCGGCGCCACCACGCCCAAAGAGTTTCTCACCGCCCTGCAGGCGTTGCAAAAAGAGGGCATGCGCGACCTCATCCTCGACTTGCAGGGCAACGGCGGCGGATATCTCGAAGCAGCCATCGACCTGGCCAACGAGTTTCTCGGAAGCAAAGAGCTGATTGTCTACACCCAAGGGCGCAAAGAGCCGCGCAAAGAGTTCTACTCCAAAGGCAGCGGCCGGTTACGCCACGGACGATTGGTGGTGTTGGTCGACGAGTTCTCGGCCTCGGCCAGCGAAATTGTTACCGGCGCCATTCAGGATTGGGACCGCGGCGTGGTGGTGGGTCGCCGCACCTTCGGCAAAGGATTGGTGCAACGTCCCATTCCCCTGCCCGACCACTCCATGATACGTCTGACGGTGGCGCGCTACTACACGCCGGCCGGACGCTGCATTCAAAAACCCTACACGCATCGTCGCGGCGGAGACGATAAAGCGTATGACCGCGAATTGATAGAACGGTTCAACCGCGGCGAGATGATGCACGCCGACAGCATCCACTTCCCCGACTCGCTGAAATATGCCACCCTGAAGCTGCACCGCACCGTCTACGGCGGGGGCGGCATCATGCCCGACGTGTTTGTGCCCATCGACACCACCCAAAGCACCCCCTATTTGCGTCAGCTCGCCGCCCGCGGATTGATTCTGCAAACCGCCACGAAATATATCGAGCAACACCGGCAGGCGTTGAAGGCGCAATACACCCGCTTCGAGGCTTTCGAGCAACAGTTTGAGGTAGACGAGCCTCTGCTTTCCGCCCTCAGGGAGGCGGCCGATCGGGCAAAAATCACCTTCGAGGCGACGCAATACCACACCTCACTGCCCTGGATAAAGCGCCAACTCAAAGCCCTCATTGCCCGTGATTTGTGGGATTTGAACGAGTTCTTCCGCATCGTCAACACCGACGACGAGTGCGTACAAAAAGCCTTGGAGCTGCTCACCGGCGACAGCTACAGCCAAATGCTCTCGGAGAAGAAGTAACAGAAAGGAGCGCCGACGGCTCACCCCCGCGGATAGCGGATGCCGTTTAGTGGCCGAACAGCCACCGGTTCAGCCATCGGTTCACATAGACATTGAGCACGGCGCAACCGGCGCCGATGGCAGCCCCGGCTATCACATCGGAGGGATAATGCACCCCTTCGTTCATCCGCGACACGCCCACCGAACAAGCCCACAACGCCGACGGGACAATGACATACCATTTAGGATATTTCACACTCAGCGACGTGGCCAGCGCAAACGCAGTGGCTGTATGTGCCGAGGGAAACGAAGGCGAATGTTCATAACTATAGGGATGCACCCGATCGGGATAACGAACATAGGGGCGCTCCCGCCCCACCAAATATTTCATGCCGTAACTCAACACAAAGGCTCCGGCCACGCTGGTTCCCACATAGAGTGAGTTCTTCAACAACTGCCGGTCGTTTGCAATCCAACCGGTCAGTGCCATGGCCACAGGCACCCCTATGGCCAGATAAGGTTCGGTTCGGGAAATCACCTTATTGTAATTTCGTATGAATCCGTCATTCCAATTGTTTATTCTATGCAGCGTATTCACATCCCAATTCTGCGAAAACACATCAGGAACAACTATCAGTAACATATATGCAAAAAAAAGAGCTTTTTTCATTTTGGGAAACCATAACTTTAGTGCAAATATAGACCATTTTTTGCAGGTTATTATGAAATAGTATATCTTTGCTACTCATGTTTAGTATTTTATTATAAAATGTATGAAAGTAGAAAGTATCTGTATCCGTCAAGTCGATTGCTCCCTTTGCCCTAAGAAGTCAGAAGGCGTATTTGTATACCGTCACCATCGGGCCGGTCAGCACTTTGCTGCGGAAAAACAAGCACAAAATTGTATGCTATTTCTGTTAAATGGCGACTTGCTTATGAATAGCAACGAATATCCGGGGACTACGTTGAAAGCAAAACAATTTGTCCTACAGGCCATTGGTTCCAAGGTGGAACTGCTGGCGCTTACCGACGTGGAGTATCTGCTTTATTGGTTCACCGAATTGCCGGTCATTTGCGAAGAGCAATACAAAGAAATCATTAACCGTTCCGAAGTGCCGCTGACCTACACGCCGCTGACCTTCAATTCCAAGCTCAGCCATCTGTTTTCCGGCCTGGTGGAATACCTCAACGAACAGCCCGTTTCATGCGGAAAATACATTCAGCTGAAGAGCCAGGAGTTGATCTACATTCTCACCACCTACTATCCGATGCAGCAGATGAGCATGTTCTTTCATCCCATCAGCGCTTACACCGAGAGTTTCCATTACTTCATCATGCAGAACTACGACAAGGTGAAAAACGTAGAAGAGTTCGCCCATTTGGGCGGCTACACGACCACCACCTTCCGTCGGCTGTTCAAGAACATGTATGGCATTCCCGTTTACGAATGGATTCTCGACAAGAAGCGCGAAGGAATCTTGGAAGACCTGCAGTTTACCAAGCAACGCATCTCGGCCATCAGTGCCCGTTACGGTTTCGATTCGCTTTCGCACTTTGCACACTTCTGCAAAGATTCGTTTGGCGACACCCCCCGTTCGTTGCGCAAGCGTACCGCACGCGGTGAAAAGATTCAGGTAATTAAAAGGAGTCTGGATTTGGAAGAGCAGTCCAAACCCTCCGGCAAGATGATGCTCAGTGAAGAGATTATTGAAAAAGCCGCAACCACCAAGGTGAAAAAGGCTGCGAAAGGGAATTTCCCGAAGCGGAAACGAAAAGATTCCGAATAACCCCTTTTAGCTGTTCAATGACGCAAATGATGCGGGCGAACGTTGGTTCGTCCGTATCATTTGCGTCGTTTTGCATCCTGCCTGTTGCGAAAGAGCGGCACCCCGTTCCGTACGGAAACCTGTCTTTGTTTGCCAGCAGAAACCCCATTCTGTTCAGAAAGCTATCTTTGCTCGCAAGCAAAAACCTCATTCTGTTCGGAAAGTTATCTTTGTTCGCAAGCAAAAACGTCCCGCCGCACAGAACTTGATTTTTGTCGCCAAGCAAAAATAGCTTTCTGCACGGAACTTGATTTTTGTCGCCAAGCAATTTTATCATTCTGTACGGAAAGTGATTTTTGTTCGTTTACAAAAATAGCTTTCTGTGCAGAACTTGATTTTTGTCGCCAAGCAATTTTATCATTCTGTACGGAACTTGATTTTTGTTTCCGAGCAATTTTATTTTTCTGTTCAGCGGGGTGTTTCTGCTGGCGAACAAAGATAGGTTTCCAAACGAAACGGGGTACTTGCTGGCGGGCAAAGACAACTTTCTGTTTGAAATGGAGTCTCTGCACAGTAACAACGATGATTTTCCGATTTGAATAGCCTCTTTGTTCGCTGACAATGAACACTTTACGTTCGGAATGGCCGCGCTGTTGCAAAACAAGCCTTGTTTTTGGGTTGGAAAGGTTGGGATTGAGGATGTATCAGAAGCACCTCCGAACCCCGAAGGGGTTGAATCATCAGTAACCGCCGGCAAAACCGGCGGTATATAATCCGCGAAATCATCAACAGAACCCCGAAGCGGGTTCAACCGCGCTTGCGATGTATCTGCCCGATGTTCAACCCCTTCGGGGTTGTAGAGAGGAGAGTGATGTGCTACCGTGGGTTTCGCCCACGGTTACGAAGAGTAAACCCCTTGCGGGGTTTTTCGCCCTTACGATGAAACTACAACGTTTTGACACACCCTCGCCGGACAGGGCGTCGGCAGCGCTAAAAATCATAATAAAGGTTAATAGTTGATTGCAAGTGTCGTGAGTTCCAATAAGTGTATACCTTTGTGTCAGATTCCGCGAAATTATATAATTCATCATACTCACCTAAAAATCTATTCCCCTTATGAACAGACGCAAATACCTCCCTCTCCCCTTCCTGCTCCTCCTCTTCTACATAGGAGCCACTGATGTTTGTGCGCAACGCGTCGAATATTGCTATGACGATGCCGGTAACCGCACGGTACGAAAAGAGATTACGCTGGAGACCCGCAGCAATGCGGGCGATGCGGACGAATCGCTCTACGAAGATGCGCTGGCAGAAATGCAAATCCGCATCTATCCCAACCCCACCAAAGGAATGCTTCGCGTAGACATTTCCGGTATGGAAGATTTAACCGGGGCGCGCATTGCACTTTATAATCTCTCCGGCGCTTTGTTGCAACAATACACGGAAGTGGCCTCGAGCAATGTTATTGATATGTCTTCCCGCCCTGCCGGTGTGTATGTGATGCGGATTACGTACGGTGAGTGCATCACGAATTGGAAGATTATTAAAGAATAGAATTACTACTCCTTTAAAACTTTAAACAATACTACCACAGCCATGAGAACATCCTTCATCTGCTTGCTCTTTGCATTCCTGTTGCCCTTTGCCGCCCACAGTCAAATCTGTGAGGGAATGGAATTCCCGATTTATGCCGGTTCGTATGATGACGATTTCAGCTATTCCGATACGCAAAACACGGCCGACTTTAGTGATACCTACGGTCGTTATCCAAGCGAAATCTTCTATCAGATATTTATTGATAGACCAATGCGTATAACCGTTACGCATTGCGGTTCCGAAGTGGAGGATACCTATTTGTATCTGTTTGAAGGCAACTACAATGATACACTCATGACCGTTGCTAATAATTCCCTTGGTTCCACTCCCTATTGTCAAAATCCCAATCCACTTCAAGCCGGTTTGCAGATTGATTTAACCGAGCCGGGCTATTACTATATCACCTCGGAAGGATATAGCGAAGACGGGGTGATTTGTACCAATATCACCGGCGAGTGTATCGAGTTTGATTATCCGACGCTTCCTCCATTACCCATTAGTAGTAGTAATGCACCTGTCGGTGCTTTAGGCGGTAATCTGAGTGTTTCTCCTTTAGGTGCAGCTGTTTATTCCATTCCGATAGAAACTCCGCCGGGGGTGAATGGCTTGACTCCTTCGGTTGCCATTACCTATAATAGTCAATCGGGCAACGGCATTGCCGGCTGGGGATGTAATTTGTCGGGGTTTTCTGTGATTACGCGAGGACCGAAGACGGTTTATTATGACGGAACGGCTAAGGGAATTACATATGGTCCGACGGATGCCTTTTATTTAGATGGGCAACGACTGATACTTGTTAATGGTACAGCTGGTGTAAATGGTGCGGAATATCAGCTGGAGTCAGATCGATATACCAGAGTTATATTTAAATGGGAACAGGGTGTTCAATTTTTCGAGGTACGTTCTCCTAATGGTTTAAAAACACGTTATACCAATTCGGCTATTGGCATAGCTTCTTATGAGACAATTTATTCATGGTACATTGATCGTGTAGAAGATTTGTTTGGGAACTATATGACTTATAATTATGATGCCGGAGATAATGGCATTTATCGTTATCCTACTACAATTACTTATGGAGACAATCAGAATACTTCTACCGGATTGCAAAACAGTATTAATTTCACCTATTCTACCAGACAAGATCAACAGCCGATCATATTATATGGAGTCAAGGAGAATATCAATAAACGATTAAGCAGCATAATCGTCAAAACCGGCACTACTGTTCTTCGTACCTACAACTTGCAATATGACACTACGAGTGATGGTACGGCAAGTAAGTTCTCACGTTTAACTGGTGTGACCATGAGTAGTCAGAACAAAACTTTGGAACCGATACAATTGACTTGGTCTTATTTGCCGAGTTTTACGCAGACGCATACGGTACGGCAAATGGAATTGCCAGACTATAATAATGCCTATTCTCCTTCAACAGACGAAGAGATTACTCTTAACGATCAAGAATATATTGCTTTTGATTCTAATGGTGATGGAATAACAGATATCATAGCTCTATCTTCTATTAAATATTACGGAAATGAGACTCCCTATACAAAGGCAAGTACTTACCGTTCTCATAATCTTTCTGCCGGTGTAACACAATATTCTCCTGTTTCTTCACATCAATTTGTTGGAGACTATACCTCACTCAAAGATTTCTATTGGTATGATATTGGATCCTTTAGTGGAGATATAGATGGAAACGGAGAACTGGAATTGATTTACCCGATTTATAATTATACTAATGGATATGAACCTACCCATGTCGATTTTTGGTATTATGGAAGCACACAAGCATCTCCCACCTACATTATACAAGATGATTTAGAAATTCCCCTCTTCGGAACTGCTGGTTTCAATAATGGTGAGTCAAAAATTCCCTTATTTGGAACTTCTGATTTTGATAATGACGGCAAGGATGAATTAATTGTTATTGAGAAGGGTGGACTCTTTACCTCTAATAATACATACCAAGGTGCTATTGCCATATATAATGGAGAGACAGCGCCCATTACTCATTCACTCAGTTTTACATTAGCTGCTAAGCCTGAAAGGTTGTTTATATCTGATTTTAATGGAGACGGATTGCAAGACTTACTTATTTTCTACGATGGTGGATATAGTATCTTTAAAAATCTGGGAGGCGGATGGGATACTCCCATATTTTCATCAACTCCAACCGTTGCTCCAACATATCTGGGAAATGTATTTAAAATTACACCCGGTGATTTCAATGGTGACGGTTATATGGATTTCTTAATGAACGAAACCAACGATACCAATTGGTATATCGCCTTGAATAATGGAAATTATTTATTCACTAAAACGCTGGCATGTACCTTAAATGTCTATAACCAAGATTTCACAGGCAAAGATGATTATCACTTTAATTGTCTGGTATATGATTTTGATGTAGATGGAAAGTCGGATGTGGTGATAACTAAAGCTACATATACCCGACAAATGGACTTTGTTGATATATGGGGTGAATTTTCTAAGACCTATACCTATTGGATGCGTTCAAATGGAAGTACACTTACAATGGTAAAATCCGCAACCTCCAATCGTGAAGATGATGCCCTTAATTCCCGTAATCTATTGGGCGACTTCGATGGTGACGGTCAAATTGAACTTATGAACTATGGTTATGATTGCTACAATGGAGTGAATGCCGATGCTGACCCTGTTTGGCGCCTCTACAAGAATCCATTATACAACCAAGCAAAAGGCAAAATAACCTATATCACCGGTGATTATGGAGCTACTACAAATCTATTCTATTCGCCACTTGCATCTAATCGTTCTGTCTACGAAAAAACACCGGATAATAGTGAGAATACATATCCTGTTGCTAAATACACGCCGCCATTACATGTGGTCAGCAGAGTATATGCCAATAATGGAGCTGCTTCTAATAGTACGCATACTCAATTTATTAATACCAATACGACTTATCGTTATCGCGATTTAATGGTGCATAAACAAGGGAAAGGGATTCTCGGTTTCTCTGCCGTAAAAGCCACCAATACCATACTTGGAACCATTACCGAAACAGGTGTATCGGCATGGGATAATACTTTTCATATCCCATCTGCTACCTATCAAAGAGATACTGTCGGTACGGCAACCGCTCAAACTATCACCAGTATCGCCATCATAAGCAGAGGAAACAAGAAATATCAG
>JAISHB010000062.1 GCA_031262785.1 Prevotellaceae bacterium | reverse complement strand
AGTAGTTGATATCGAGCGGCACGGGAAAGGTAAACTCAAACTGTCCGTTGCGGATGGAGTCGCTGCCGCGGAAGAGGGTTTTGTTGCGATCGGTATAGGTGAAGGCGCCCTCTCCCAGGTTGTTTTGGGTGGTAATCTCTTCTTTGCTGTCGAGAATGGTGGGATGGAGGATGCCGTTGAAGTCGGTGGCCGGTGCGCCGTCGTAGGTGAGGATGCGTCCTTTCACATTCACTTTTCCGCCGGCCTTTACCTGCGCATAGAGTGAGGGTTCTTCATCGACGGGAATCCCTCCGAACTCATCCACCCGGATGCGGTAGTCGGGATAGGCCAGGGTGAGTGCCGGATCGCCGATGAGCGAGAAGTTGAGCTTGTTTCGGTCGCCCCGGAGTGCCGGATCGCACTTGGCCTCACGCATGCAGTCGCCCAGACGGAGCCGTTTCCCGCCCGGACGCGTGAAGATGTGACGCAAGAAAGCCTGATTGAGCGTGGAGTTTTGCGAAGCATACACCACACGGGTGGTAGTCAGCAGGGCAATGGCTCCTCCTTTGGCGTTGAGGAAAGCCTCTTCCCCGGCCGAGGTTTGCGCGTCGTCGAAACGGGTGAAATCGCACGTGGCGGTAATCCATAGCGGCAGTCGGGGCGAGGTGAGCCGGGTGATGTCGGCCGTGGTGAGCAATTGTTCGGCTGCCCAGGCCGAGGTGCTTCCGTGTCCGGTGTAGTTTACCACCAACATGCCGCGCCCGAAGAGTTCCAACAACTGTTTTTGGGCATCGGGATAGGTGTAGCCGCTGGCCGAGGCCTGGCGACGGTATGCGTCTAAGTAGAGACGGTTTACCAACAGCGAGGGATAGTGTTGCTCGGTGTAGTCGGCCAACAGTTCCGACTGGATGGCGTGCAGATTGTGGTCGCCGTCGTCGGCAATGTAGCAAACAGACTGTTTCCAGCTGCCCGCTTCGCGGTTCTCCATATAGGCAATGGTTTTGTCGACCGCCGCCGAGGCTTCCGCTTCGGTGCGGACGGGAAATCGGCCGATACCCAGGCTGAGCGTGGCCGTGGAAAGGTTCTCTCCCTGGGTATCTTCCAAAAAACCGAAGTAGTCATCGGTGATGTAAGAGGTGGTTTCTTCAAGTGACTCTTCCGATTGGTAGCAGAGCAGGAAATCGGCGGGATCATAACGTTGCCACGAGGAGGTGATCATGCGATTATCGTAGCTACAATCACCGAAAAGCAATAGATACTTGGGACGTTCTTCGTCCGACGGATAGCGATCGCGGAGGCTTTTCATCAAACGCCGGTAGGCTGTGGCATCGGGGGTTCCGGACGAGAACTCGTTGTAGACTTGTGGTGCGGGTACCACCGTTACGCTTAGCGCGTCGTGATCCCGATGAGCTTGTGCCAGTCGCTCGGCTTGCTCCATCAATCCCTTGCGGTCGGGAACCAGAATCACCAGATCTGTGGCGGGCAATGCGTGTAAATCTTGGTTTTTCACCTCGCTGGGCGAGGTCACACTCCCGAAACCCGACGAAGCATCGGAACGGACGGCGACAAACTCGCGCAATGCTCCTGCGGGAATGGTAAACGTACCGGTGTTGCCGCTAATCTCGATGGCTACCGAGCGGATATGCGCCGGATCGGTCACATCCCACACCTGGGTGGAGGCATTGGCGCCTTCGAGCACAAAGGTGCTCTCTTTCCCCACGGAAGCAAGCGAGCGGAAGCAGAGATAAGGCGTGGTCAGGGTGAGCGAACGCATATAGTTGAGCGCAAGATAGTCTAACCGTCCGCTAACGCCTGCCAGCCGGTTGTGGGTGAGGGTCACGACGCTGTTTTCGGTTTTGGTGCCGGTCCACACGCGGTTGACCGGGGAAGAGGTGGCTTTGGTGTAGTATTGATTGGCCGACGAGATGGCGGGAATCGTAACCGCCTGTTGCGGAGATTCATCGCCGACGGCAACGGTGTAGGAAGTGGCGCGGTCTATCGATCGCGCGGCAAAATTGACGGCTATCCATCCGTTTGCTTCGGGTATGATGCCGGGAAGTGTAAAGGCGTAGCTGCGGGTGGCGTTCGAGGCGTAATCCACACCCTCATAGAGGGCGCGGCCGGTGTTTCCCCAGCTGTAGGAATCATTTTCGTAGAGCACATAGTCGTTGAATGTAGTCAGGTGGTTGGCCGTGGCAAGGGGAAGGGTTTGTGCCGGCTCGAACGGAGCGGAATCAAGGTCGCTGCGGTCGGTCAGAAAGTAGAAAGCCGTGTTGGAGTAGAAGTTGCGCTCGTGGACGAAGTGGGTTTGGTCGGCCGAGGCGTTCCAGGCAACGGTTCCCCGGGCGTAGAAGAGGATGCTCCCGTCGGATTGTCTTAAGAGCGGCACCTGAGGCAAATCGTTGGCCGGATGCCGGTCAAACTGCTGCGAGAGCAAGTAACCGCCATATCCGAACAGACGCACCTTCGAGGCATCGGGAAATCCCATCCGGCGAAGTTCGTTTTCGCTCAGACGATACACTCCTGTGGCGTCCACTCCGATCTTAACCCATCGTCCCGAAGAGAGTACCGAATGGGTGGGCCAGTCGGCGGCAAGCGCAGCCAGCAGGGTAAAGATGGATAAAAGCAGTAGTAATCCTCTTCTCATTTACCGAATATAGAAATCGAGTAATCTGTTCTCTTCGAGATAGCCCTGCAGGTGGTCGCCGATGTGTACGGCACCCACACCCGAAGGCGTTCCGGTGAAAAGCAGATCGCCCATTTTAAGTGTCAGATAACGGCTGACGTAGGCAATAATATCGTTTACTTTAAATATCATATCCTTGGTGTTGCCTTGTTGCACGGTTTGCCCGTTGATGTCTAAGTGGAAGTTTACCTCATCCAGCCCTTTTCGGAGCGTGTCTAACGGCACAAAGGTGCCGATAGCTGCCGATCCGTCGAATCCCTTGCTCAACTCCCACGGTTTCCCTTGGGCGCGTAACCGTCGTTGCAAGTCGCGGGCGGTAAAATCGATGCCGACGGTCAGGGCATCGTAGTAGCGCGCGGCAAACTTGGGTTCGATGCACTTTCCCAAGCGGCAAATGCGCACCACCACTTCGGTTTCATACTGCAGGTCGGTGGAAAAATCGGGCAGGAAGAAGGGTTTGCCCTCTTTGAGCAGTGCCGAATCGGGTTTCAGGAAGATAACGGGGTCGTTGTTTACTAACGTCTCTCCCAGTTCTTTATTGTGCTCGGCATAGTTCATGCCTACGGCTATAATCTTCATGGAGCGGCGTTAGGATTGTTGCAAATAGCGTTCGATGTCGGGAGCGTTGGCATCCTTGAGCAATACCATCTTGTGGCTGTCGAGCAGATAGAGGGTGGGGATGGCTTTGAGATCGTACAGGCTTTTGCTCTTGATTGTCAGGGTACGGTCGTACGCATTGATCCACGAGGAGGGGAAATCTATCAGGTGTTTGATCCACTCGCCGCGATCTTCGTCGGGATAGACCGAGAGAATCTGCAACCGCCCCGCTTGCAACAGTTTATTGACGGCAGGCATGCTTTTGAGCGCCGCGATGGTTTCCAAACAGGCCTGGCAACCCGGATTATTGATGAAGAGCAGCGTGTAGTCGGCGGTTATTTGGTATAACGAACCGTTCTCTCCCGATTCCAGCGTGTAGTTGAAGTCGAGCGCCCGCGTGCCCCGCCGATTCTTCTGGGCCATGGCGCGGCGGTCGCGCGGGCGCACCTTTTGCGCCTCGGTGAGCAGGTTGCTCTCGAGCATCTGGTCGAGTACGGGGATGTACAACTCTTCGTTGCGCAGCGGCGAGTTGGGATCGTAGAGATACTTATCGGCCATCTCCGTGAAGTAGCGGTATACCACCGGATTAGCCTGGGCGCGCTGGAAGAATTGCCTGATAATCGGCTCGTATTTTTTCTCCGGCATCATGCCCAGCAGATTAATATAGTCCACCCACGCCTGTTCGGCATAGTCGGGCTGGTGGATGGCCGTGGTGTCGTTGAAATCGTAGTGCATCCAGTAGTGTTCGGCTACGTAACTAAGGCGCATCTCGGGATCTTCGAGCATGGGCGGGACTTCGGGCATCTGAAACTTCTTGGTGGGCGCCTGGGTGCGCTGGGTATCCGCCTGAGCTTGCGCCCGGGCGGCCATCTGTAACTGTTTTTGTCTGTTTTGGTTGCTGCAAGCCATGCACCACAGGGCGGCGAGCGGCAAAAGCAGGTAGATACGGGTTTTCATCGCTGGTGAAATGATGTTAGTTGGTCAATGAATGAGTGTGCAAAGATAGGAGATAATTTTCGTTCGGCACGCAAACGCTCATTGACGGCGTGTAATGACCCCGATCACACGTGTGGGCGCTCATTGCCACCGTGGAATTATCTCCCGCACGTGTGTGGGTGTTCATTGCCACTGTGGAATTATCTCCCGCACGTGTGTGGGCGCTCATTGCCATCGTGGAATTATCTCCCGCGCGTGTGTGTGCGCTCATTGCCACTGTGGAATTATCTCCCGCACGTGTGTGGGTGCTCATTGCCACCGTGGAATTATCCCAATCACACGTGCAGATGCTCATTGCCACCGTTGTAATGAGGTAAAACGGGCGTGCGGGAGATTTTTCCACGGGTGTTGAGAGCGATCGAATATGGAAAATTGAATGATTCGTTTGGTTGTTTGATTTTTCTGTGTAGTTTTGTAGCGTCTTACAAAGAGTAATTGATGTAAGGCAGACATTTTGAAAACGAAAGCGTTTACGATATTATCCTTTACTTGAAATCTGGACAATTTCAACTCCTAAGGGTAATAGACAAGAACGCTCACGTCGATGCTATATGCTCACTTCATGAAGTGAATAATATAACAGAGGCGTGGGCTATTGTTTGTTACTTAGGAGTAGGCCGTCCAGAGCCTCAAGTAAAGTAACTTGCAATAGTCCCACGCTTTTTTTGTGCCCGACCCAAAAAACATTCGACGACGGGAAACCGGGTCAATCCGTAAACCGTCACCATATATACCTTTGTCAACGACAAAGTCACAGTGCGCAACCTGTATAAAATAGCGGGCGATGCTATTCCATACGAAAAGCCTTATGAGTAGAATGGAGTTTTTATTCAAATTTTCTAATACTAATGTCTGCGTAAAGGCGCGGACGTAAAACTAATGGTTGAGATGAAAAAAGTAACGAAAGATGATGGCTTCAAAAGAATTGCGAAAAGCTTAGGGATAGTAATTCCTGCAAGCTTATTGTGTGGCACAGCTAATGCAACACCTATTAGTGCGGAGTTGCCAAGTGACAAGCAATTATTGGAACAGTTTGATAAAAGAACTGCTTCCAATGAGGTGATTAACAGACTCTCTCTCTTTGGTAGTAATTCCTATGAGAATAACGTTTCTGCGGTCCATTCTAATAGTCATACGAATGCTGAGGGGAATCATACCAATCAACATGAGAATACCAATCATGGTGATTATCATACAAATAATAGGGGGTATAATTCTGGAACAGCCTGTTATGAACACGCCAATAATCATAGCAATACCCCGCAAAGTAGTAGTCATACGAACTTCAATAACCCTCACACCAATAATCACAGCGATAATCCAAACTGCTAAAACATGATAAGAGAAAGGTGTATTGAATTCATGCACCTTTCTCTTGAAAACTACAATTATGACAAAAGATCATTTATTGAAACGATTAGATGCTTGTACAGGACTGAATATTATTTTTCAGCTAACTGATAAATGTGTATTATCGTGCAGATATTGTTTCGCGAAGGGTGCGCATAAAGATAATTTGAGCACCTTTAAAACAGATATTCTTCAAAAAGCAATTAAGCAGGCTTTTGAGACACGGCATAACAATGTGGTGTTCGAATGGACTGGTGGTGAACCAATGCTGGTTGGCTTGGACTTTTTTAGGAAAGTAGTAGAATTTCAGAAAAAGTATGCCACGAAACCATTTACTAATGGTGTTCAAACAAGTGGAAATCTGTTTGATAAGGAACTAATTGATTTCTTACTTGAAAACAATTTTTCTATTTCAACGACAATTGATGGAACAGAGGAAATACATAATAAAAATAGACCAGCCAATGGAAATCGACCCTCATTTGAGAATGTACAAAGAATGAGAAAATACATCATGGAGAAAGGGAGAACATGTGGCTTCATAAGTACAGTTACAAAGAATAATTTGGGTTATGAGGGTGAAATACTAAATTTCTTTCGTACTCTAAATATTCATTCATTCCATAGCAATTCATACATCTATTTTGCGAAAAATCGGGTAAAGGATATGCAAATTGCTTTATCTGCCAAAGATTATGCCCGATACTTTATATCTCAGTTTAATGCTTGGGTAGATGCCGGGCAAGAAGAACCCATTCCACAAACGATTGATTATTTTGCAAGATGTCTCCTAAGCGGGAAACCTTCAAATCATACAATTTGCACCTTTGGTGGAAGATGTCTTACTAATTTTATTGCACTTACCCCTAATGGAGATGCGTTTAATTGTCCGAAATTCACAGGTTCTCAGAATATGATTTTAGGTAATATCAATCAGCAAGATATAAAGGATATATTGTCACCCGAATCAACACCAATGAGCAAAATGATTGATGATCGATTGAAAGCCGCAAATTCATGCCTATCAAAGAATTGTGAATTCTTCTATATTTGCAATGCAGGATGCCCATATTATTCATTTATAAGGAGTGACGGTGAGAATGTACGAAAGCGTGATATTCTATGTGAAGGGAAAACACTTGTCTTTAAATACTTGAAAGATGTTCTAAAAGAACTCGAAAAAGTAAGCTGAAGCAAGATAGAAAACCATAGGGTGAGCCTATATACGCTTATCATTAGTGTTCTTGGAATAGTCTATTTTCATATAAGTCTAAAAATAAAACGCCCCGCCGATTTGAGCATTGTGAAGAGGCTTGGCGGGTGCTGACGGGGCAAAGATACCACATTTCTTAGAAATGCAATAGCTTGAGGAACTTTTTATTGCTATTTATCTTCATAATGCCCATACGAACTAAGTACCAATACGCAAACCGTAGTCTCTTCTATTCGATAGATCAACCGATGTTTCTGCGTTATTCGACGCGACCATTCGCCTGCACGATCTGCAAGTGGCTTGGGCTTGCCTGTTACGGTCTTGGGATGCTCTTTTAGTTCTCTTAGTAATTGTCCGGCTTTTCGAAACGCCGTCGGTTCGTTTCTTTTAAGTTTAGCCAAGTCGTTTAAGGCTTTCTTGGAGAATTCTAATGTGTACATAATTAAAGTGAATCCAATAATGTCCGCAATTCCTCGTCCGTTTTCACGGCAACGCTTTCTCCCCGGCGAATTTGCTGCAATGATTTCTCCAGCATCTCATAGAATGCTTGCTTATTCATCACCGTATCATCTTCGGTTACGGGAATAATCCGGTAGGACTTATTGTTTCTGCGTTGTACAAGCACTTCTGCGCCTGCATCTATCTGGTCAAAGTAACTCTTTTGGTTTGCTCTGAACTCTCGACTGCTGATGACTAACATATGATTTCTATTTTTTTAGGATGTGTACCAACTATGTGCAAAGATAGAGATTCTTTTTCATTTCTTTCTCGTAAACACAAACCGCACCAACAAAAAATTCACCGGGATGGCCACGGCAAACACCGGCAGGGGCGCCCACGGCTTGCTCAGCCCCATCCACAGGAAAAGATTGAGTAAGACCAGGTGCAACAGGTAATTGATAAGATGTGCCCCTCCGAAACCGAAGGCGCGCGCCCACGAGGGAGCTTTGCCAAAGGTGAAATAGGCCGTGAGGTAGAAGTTGAGCACGAAACTCAGGGCATATCCCGCTGTGTAGGCCACGTTGACGTTGATAAACGGTTGCAACAAATAGTAGACGGCGTAGTGCACGGCCGTTGCTACTGTGCCAACCAGCACAAAACGAGCGAAAGCCAAAAGGGTGGGTGAGGGTTTCATATACGGGGCATTTGCGCGGGCAAAGTTAGGCATTGTTACAGAATAATTGTACTTTTGCGGCATCAATCAATCCTTTATCAGCTGTATGCAGACACAGAAAACCCTCTTTTGGTTGTTGGCGATACTGAGTGTACTCGTCATTTTGCCTTTCTTGGGCGAGACCATCTTCTATTCCAAGGGCGAACCGCGTGAAGCCATCGTGGCTTACACCATGCTGGAGAGTGGCAACTGGACGTTGCCGCTCAACTATGGTGCCGATATGGCCTTTAAGCCTCCTTTTCTTTATTGGTGCATTGCGCTCTTCTCGAGTTTGTCGGGAGGCGTGAGCGAATATACCTCCCGCTTGCCCTCGGCACTCTCTTTCCTGGCTATGTTGTGGGTGGTGTATGCGTTCTTTGCCAAGCGCAAGGGGGTGAAGGTGGCCTTTCTGACGGCTTTGCTGTTGCTCACCTCGTTCGAGGTGCATCGGGCGGCGGTGGCTTGTCGTTTGGATATGTTACAAGTCTCGCTCATGGTGATTGCCATGATTGGGCTGTTTCGATGGGATGAGAAACAGTGTCGCGGCATTCCTTGGCTGCCGATACTCTTGATGGCCGCCGCTTCGCTGACCAAAGGACCGGTGGGAAGCCTGTTTCCCTGTTTGGTGATGGGTGTTTACCAGCTGTTGCGCGGACGACGCTTCTGGAGTGCTTTCTTTCCGCTGGTTGCTATCGGATTGGCGTCGCTCGTTCCGTTGGCACTCTGGTATTGGGCGGCCTACCATCAGGGCGGCGAGGCTTTTGCCGCGCTGATGCAGGAGGAAAACACCAACCGGTTCCTCAGCAAGATGTCCTATGCGTCGCACGAAAACCCGCTGTGGTATAATTTCCTCACGATTATCTGGGGCTGGATACCGTGGACGATTGTCTTGCTCTTCTCACTCTTCTGCTTGAAGTGGAAACGGCCGCATCTGCCCGTGCAGTGGGGCGAAACACTCCGCCGCGGCTGGATGCGCTTCAGGGGACAATCGCCCGTGCAGCTGTTTACGTGGGTGGTGATTCTGGTCATCTTCATTTTCTACTGCATTCCCAAGAGTAAGCGCAGTGTCTATTTGCTCCCCATCTATCCGTTTATGGCGCTGCTCATTGCCGACTATCTGCTGGCGATGGTGCGACGTTCGGTCAAGCTGTTTCGCCTCTCTACGATGCTGTTTGCCTCGCTTTGCCTGCTGTTAACGCTCACCTTCCTGAGCGTGCGCCTGGGATGGATTCCCGAATCGGTGTTTGGCAGCGGACGGCACGCCGCCGAAAACATTGCTTTTATGCACGCCCTGCAGACTACCTCTTTTTCCATTCCGCAATGGTTGCTGATTGCCTTGCCCGTGATTGCCGCACTCTCGGCATGGAGCAGCTTGCGCAAGCGGGCGGGTGCCTACACGCTGTTATACGGCCTCGTGGGGTGTGTGCTCTGTTTGTTCGTGGCGCTCGACGGGGTATATCAGCCTACGGTGCTGGCCGTGAAGTCGGATAAGCACCTGGCTGCCCGGATTCGCGAGCAAGTGCCCACGGGGGTGGTCTATTCCTATCTCTCGAGTTTCTATTGTGTCAACTACTATCTGCATGATGCGATGCGTCACTTCACTGCCGAACATCCCACCGAAGGGTATGTGGTGCTTCCCGAGCGCGACAACGATCGATTTTTGAAAGAATATGCCCACACCTATCAATTGGAGGAGATTTTCCTCACGACCCGTCGGAGTTGCGACTTGCGCGACGAAATCTACCTCTACAAATTCATTCGGAAATAGCGATGGCAGCTGTTGATGTGATTGGACTGATTGATAAGTACTATCCCGAAGCTTCTTCCCTGAAGGAGATTCTGCTTATTCATAGCCGTCAGGTGGCCGAAAAAGCCTTGTGGATAGCCGACCGTCACCCCGAACTTGCGCTCGATCGTACCTTTCTCTACGAGGCGGCCATGTTACACGACATCGGCATCTTCCGCACCTATGCGCCCGGCATTCATTGCTACGGCACCTATCCCTATCTCTGTCACGGCTACCTGGGTGCCGACCTGATGCGGGAAGAAGAGCTTCCGCGCCACGCCTTGGTGTGTGAGCGTCACACCGGCACGGGTATCTCTTTGCGTGCCATCGAAGAGGGAAAGCTTCCGTTGCCCCGGCGCGACATGCTTCCCGTTACGCTGGAAGAACAGGTGATCTGCTTTGCCGATAAATTCTACTCCAAGAACCACCTGGACGAGGCCAAGAGTGTGGCCAAGGCACGCAGCTCCATTGAAGCTTACGGAGCGGAAGGCGTTGCGCGCTTCGATGCTTGGTGCGCGGAGTTTCTGTAAACTAAAAAGCTGCAAAACAACGGGAATACGTGTTTATTTACGTACTTTTGCACCGCTTGAAACGGATATATCTTTTGAACGAGTCATTGAAATCGACCATCACCATATCAACGCTTCTCCTTTTTGTGCTGCTTTTGTCGGTGCGTGAAGCGCGTCCGCAATCGGGGCGTGACTTGACCTATCCGGTGGATACAACGTTGGTGGCCGTCGATTCACTGCAGAGTCGTTCCGATTCGCTCCCGTCCGATTCGTTGTCCGTTCTGTCTGTGCCTGCAAAAACTCCTCCCAAACAACCGCTGGCAGCGCCTGTCGTCTACGAGGCCAAAGACTCCATCGTGTTTACGCAAAGCGGCTACGCACACCTGTACGGTGCAGGAAAAACCAACTACCAGCAAATTGAACTCACCGCCGATGTCATCACCATGAACATCGACAGCAGCACGGTCTATGCCCACGGCGTGGCCGACTCGCTGGGAACCGAAACGGGAAAGCCCGTTTTCAAAGATGGCGAAACCTCCTACGAAACCAACGCCATCCGCTACAACTTCAAGAGCAAACGTGGCCTGATCAGCAACGTGGTTTCGCAACAGGGCGAAGGATATGTGGTGGGCAACAACGCCAAGAAAGGCGCCAACGACGAACTCTATCTGCGCAAAGGCATCTACACCACGTGCGACAATCATGAACATCCCCACTTCTATCTGCAGATGACTTATGCCAAGGTGCGCCCCAAGAAAAACGTGGTTACCGGACCGGCCTATCTGGTGGTGGAAGATGTGCCCTTGCCGCTGGCCGTTCCCTTCTTCTTCTTTCCCTTCTCGAGCAGCTACTCGTCGGGATTTATCATGCCCACCTACATGGACGACTCCAACCGCGGCTTCGGCTTGACCGACGGCGGTTATTACTTTGCCATCAACGACAAGATTGACATGAAGCTGCGCGGCGACATCTTCACCAAAGGGTCGTGGGCACTCAATCTGGAGAGTACCTACAACGTGCGTTATAAATACGCCGGTATGTTTCAGGCCAGCTACCAGGTGACCAAGACGGGCGACAAGGGGTTGGAAGATTACCAGGTGTCGAAAGATATGAAGCTGGTGTGGTCACACCGGCAAGATGCAAAGGCGAATCCGAACACCACCTTCTCGGCCAGCGTCAACTTCGCCACCAGCAGTTACGAGCGCACCAACATCGGCAACCTCTACAACGCCAATGCCGCTTCTTCGAACACCAAAACCTCCAGTGTGAGTTACTCCCGCAATTTCCCCGACCAGAAGCTGAACATCTCGGCCACGGCCAACATTGCACAAACCACCCGCGACTCGTCCATTGCCGTGACGCTGCCCGATTTGAACATCACACTGAGCAACATCTATCCCTTCAAACGAAAGAAGATGGTGGGCGACGAGCGATGGTACGAAAAGATACAGTTTCGCTACACCGGACGCTTCTCCAACAGCATCAACACCAAAGACAACCTCCTCTTCAAGAAGAACCTGATCAAAGACTGGAAGAACGGCGCCAATCACAACATCCCCATCAGTGCCACGTTCACGCTTTTCAAATACTTCAACCTCACTCCGTCGATTAATTACACCGAACGGTGGTATACCAAAAAGGTGATGCGCGACTGGGATTACGAAGACCAGCGGGAGGTACGCACCGACACGCTCAACGGCTTCTATCGGGTGTATGACTACAGCGCCAGTCTGGGTTTGAACACCAAGTTGTATGCCATGTACAAGCCGCTCTTCTTCAAAAAGAAACAGATTCAGATTCGCCACGTCATCACCCCGCAGGTGAGCATCAGTGCGCGTCCCGACTTTGGTGCCGACAACTACGGATACTACAAAACCTACATCCGTAAGCGCACCGACGGTACGCAAGACACGGTATCCTACTCGCCCTATTCCGACGGCATGTTCGGCGTGCCCGGCAAAGGGCGCTCGGGAAGCATCAACTTCGACCTCTCGAACAACCTCGAGATGAAATACCTCGACAAGAACGACTCCATTCGTAAAATCAGCCTCATCGACGAGCTGGGCGGAAGCATCAGCTACAATACCGCCGCGGCCGTACAGCCGTGGAGCAATTTGAACCTGCGTTTGCGCCTCAAACTGAGCAGCCACTACACGTTCAGCATGAATTCGGTCTTCGCCACGTATGCCTATGAGTTCGACTCCCGGGGTAACGTGGTCACGGGCAACCGCACCGAATGGTCGTATGGTCGTTTCGGTCGTTTCCAGGGTTACAGCAACTCGTTTAGCCAAACCTTCAACAACGACACGTGGAAAAAATGGAAAGAGAAGTGGAACAAGCTTTGGGGAATAGGCGGCGAGTCGGCCGGCAGCGGCAGCAGCAATGCCACCGATCCCAACGCAGACGAAACGGCGGATGTTGATGCTGCCAACCCCAACGCCGCCTCGGCGGGCGAAAAGAAAAAGGTGAAGGCCAAAGCCGATGCCGACGGTTATCAGGAGTTTAAGATTCCCTGGTCGTTCAACCTCAACTACGGCTTCACCATCTCGGAAGATCGCAGCAAACCCATCAACCGTCACTCCATGCGCTATCCCTATAAAATAACGCACACGCTGAGCGGATCGGGTAACATCAAGATATCCAATAAGTGGTCGATGAACTTCAATGCCAGCTACGACTTCAATGCCAAGAAGATTGCGCAAACCGTGTTCAACATCACCCGCGACTTGCATTGCTTCAGCATGTCGGCCAGTCTTTCGCCCTTCGGCGTCTATAAATACTACAACTTCAAGATTAGCGCCAACGCCAGCATCTTGCAAGACCTCAAATGGGAGCAACGCAGCCAGACGCAAAACAACATCCGCTGGTATTAACTCATTCTTTCGATGGCAGCACACAACGATTTGGGGAAAGCAGGTGAAGAGATGGCCGTAGCCTATTTGGAACGGAACGACTACGTTATCCGTCACCGCAACTGGCGAAAAAACCACCTCGAGTTAGACATTGTGGCCGCCAAAGACAACGAACTCATCGTTGTGGAGGTGAAAACCCGCGCCAACACCGACTACATGGATCCCGAGGAGGCTGTCACCCCCCAAAAGATACGTCGCATTGTGACGGCTGCCGATGCCTATGTGAAGCATTTTGGTCTCGACAATTCGGTACGCTTCGACATCATCACGCTGGTGGGCAGCGAGGGGGCGTTTACGCTGCATCACATCGAAGATGCCTTTAAAATTCCGCTGACTACGCGGCGATGGTAGGTCGCGGGCAACTTTCTCCGGCTTTGTTATTGGATGGATGTTGGTAAAGAAGGGCGCTACTCGGGCAGGTATTGCACCTCTTTGAAGTAGTAACTGCGTGTGTTCCCTTCCCGCTCTTCGAGCAGCAGGCGTCCGTCGGGTTCCACGCCGAGCAGGCGGGCGGTGAAGGTGCCGTTGGCATCCCGATAGGTATGGAATCCTTCGCCACGAAACAACGAGTGTGCGTAACGCCGGGCGATCTCCTCTTCGTTTTGCGGCAAACCGGCATAGTCGCGCTCGATGCGCTCCATAATCTGCTCGAGCAATCTCCCGCAGTCGAACTCCTTGCCGGTAATCTGTTTGAGCGAGACCGGATTGGGGGCGTCACTCCGAAAAACCTCCTGATTCACGTTCAATCCCACGCCGACAATGCTGCGTTCGAGGCGATTGCCCGAAAGGATGTGCTCAATCAAGATACCGCAAATCTTTTTATCTTGCCAATAGACATCGTTTGGCCACTTGACGGAGACGTCGCTGGTAAAACGCGCTAACAGCTCCTTGACAGCCAGGCAGGTGATTTGTGAGAGAATGAATTGCCGACGCACTTGCAGAAAAGTGGGGTAAATCACGAAGCTAAAGGTGAGGTTTTTGTCTGCTTCGGCCTCCCAACCGGTGCCGCGTTGTCCGTGTCCGGCCGTTTGATGGCGGCAGACCACGGTGGTGAAGGCAGGTGTGGATGGTTTTTCGTTGCACAACTGCATTAAATAGCGATTGGTGGAGGCTGTTTGGGCCAGTGGAATCAGGTTCATCTCACTTGCGTTAAATCGATAATCTGTTCTTCGCCCGGAGTGAGTCTCTCCACGCCTGTGTCCGTCACTACCCACGAGTTTTCAATGCCCACCGGTCCGATGTGCGGCAATACAATTTTGGGTTCGAGGGCAAACACCATTCCCGGCTTTAGCGAGAGCTTGCTGCGCGGAGCAAGCACGGGTGCTTCGTTGATTTCCAGTCCGATGCCGTGTCCGATGAACTTGGCCTGCTGTCCGATGCCCATAAACCGATCTGCCCAGCCTGCTTTAGAGACTTGCTCGATGGCCAATGCATATAATTCTTCGCAAACCACGCCCGGTCTTGCCGCATCGACCACCGCCTGCTGCACATCCAGGCAGATCTGATGGGCTGCGTATGCTTCGTCGGGCAATTGTCCGATGGAATAGACCCGACTCATGTCGCTCATGTAGCCGTAGAAGTTGCCGCCCATGTCAACCATCACGCTCTGTCCTTTTTGCAGCTTGGAACCGTTGGCTCCGATGGGCAATGAGGGGTCTGTTCCTTCTCCGCCGAGGGCAAAGTCGAAGGGTGAGGGTACGGCTGCGTTGTCGCCCGTGAGAATGCTTCCCATAAAGATTTCCATATTCTTCCCGAAGGTGCGGAAGATACCCAAACAGCCCTCCAAACGCATGAGACGTTCTATTTCGATGGAAAATTGGCGGTCGGTCATTCCCTCTTTATACACCGAAGGGATTTGTTGGTATGCTTTGGCATGTGCAATGCCCGAACGACGGAAGAGTGCTATCTCCATCTCGGTTTTCACCGAGCGAATCTGATGTAGCAGCGGCGTTCCGTTGATTGTTTCGCTCTGGGGGAAGCAGGCGGCAAGGCGGGTATATTCCGCATAGGATAGTTCGCCTCCTTCCAGCATGAGTTTGTGTGGTTGGGGCATTCCCAGTTCGTGAAGCAGTGCCGGAATCTCTTCGGGCTTGCGCAGGGCGTGTATACGCTCGCCCGTGAGCGTGTTGGGACGTCTGACGAACAGTTGCGCGGGTGCCTGCAACGGGAGATAGAGGTATCCGTCCAGAATCTGCCCGCACGTGTAGAGCAGGTTTACATTGCAGGTGATCAGGGCGGCGTCTATTTCTTGTTGCGCCATCAGAGAGCGTATGTTGTTGCGTCTCTGTTTGAATTCCGGTTGTAACATAGGAGATGAGTTAAATAAAAGGTGCAGCCCTTCCACCTTTCACAGGCACGGGCTGCACAAACCACAAATACAAATACAACTAAACAAAGTTTACTTTTACATCCTTGGATGATTCTTTTATATCTTTTTCAGATGATTCCTTGTCCCATCATGGCGTGGGCTACCTTCATGAAGCCTGCGATGTTGGCTCCTTTTACGTAGTTGATGTAACCGTCGGCCTCGGTGCCGTATTTTACGCATTGGGCATGAATGCCGTGCATAATGGTATGTAATTTTTCGTCTACTTCGGAGGCGCTCCAGCTGATGTGCATGGCATTTTGCGTCATTTCCAGCCCGCTGGTCCCCACGCCGCCTGCATTGACGGCTTTACCGGGCGCATACATCATTTTATGCTCAATGAAGAGATCGATGGCTTCGGGTGTACAGCCCATATTGGATATTTCACCTACGCACAACACCTTATTGGCAATGAGCGTGCGTGCATCGTTTCCATCCAGCTCGTTTTGAGTGGCGCAGGGTAGAGCAATGTCGGCTTTTACCTCCCACGGACGTTTGTCCGGTACAAAAGTGGATCCGGGGAACTCTTCGGCATAGGGAGCTACAATGTCGTTGCCCGTGGAGCGAAGTTCCAGCATGTAGTCTATCTTATTTCCGGAAATTCCGTCGGGATCGTAGATGTATCCGTCGGGACCGGAGATGGTGATGACCTTGGCGCCCATTTCCGTCGCTTTCAGGGCGGCTCCCCAGGCTACATTGCCGAATCCCGAGATGGCCACCGTCTTTCCTTTCATTTCCAATCCTTTGGTTTGCAACATTTGGTTGACGAAATAGAGACCGCCGAACCCGGTTGCTTCGGGACGTATTAACGAACCACCAAATTCAAGCCCTTTACCGGTAAAAGTTCCGGTGCATTCGCGGGTGAGTTTCTTATACATGCCGTACATGTAGCCCACTTCGCGTCCGCCTACGCCGATGTCGCCGGCGGGAACATCCATGTCGGGACCCAGTTGACGCCACAATTCCAAAATGAATGCTTGACAGAAGCGCATCACCTCGGCATCACTCTTGCCGCGCGGCGAGAAATCCGATCCTCCTTTGGCGCCTCCCATCGGAAGGGTGGTTAGAGCGTTTTTGAAGGTTTGTTCAAACCCTAAAAATTTCAAGATGGAGAGGTTGACCGAAGCATGGAAACGAATGCCGCCTTTGTAGGGGCCGATGGCGTTGTTGAATTGAACGCGGTAGCCTAAATTGGTCTGCACTTCGCCTTTGTCGTCTACCCAGGTAACGCGGAAGGTGAAGATGCGATCGGGTTCAACCAAGCGCTCTATGATTTTAGCTTTTTCGAACTCCGGATGTTGGTTATAAATATCTTCGATGGAAAGAAGTACTTCCTTTACGGCTTGAAGATATTCAGACTCGCCGGGATGTTTTGCCTCTAACGAGGAAATGATGCGTTCGATGTTCATCATATTAGTCTCTTTTTAAAAGGTTAGTGTTTTTGGTATCACTTGTATCTCGTTGTTGCCTGACTGAGCAAAGTGTCAGCGTACAGCGCTGCAAATATAGGCATAGTTTGGGTATTGGCTATTTTTTAGGCGATTATTTTGCTGTGAAAATGATAAAATGATACTTTTTATGTTATTCAGCACTAATATGAACGGGCAAAAAGCACGCGGCAGGCGGATGGCTTTCCCGTTACCATGCAACGGCCTGCTTCTTTGTCGTCTTCTAAGAAGCTTTCTAAGGGAATGCAACGGATGGTGGCTTTGGTTTCTTCTTTGATGCGTTCTTCGGTTTGGGGCGTGCCGTCCCAGTGTGCCAGCAAAAAACCTCCCTCTTCGATGCGTTCTTTGAATTCCTCGTAACTATCTACCTTATTAATATGGGTGTTGCGGAAATGAAGTGCCTTCTGGTAGATGTTGGTTTGAATCTCTTCGAGCAGCTTTTGAACATAGATTTCGATGCCCTCGCATGAACGGGTCTCTTTTTCGAGCGTATCGCGCCGCATCACTTCCATGGTGTTGTTTTCCAGGTCACGGCCACCCATTACCAGCCTGACAGGCACTCCTTTCAGCTCATAATCGGCAAATTTGAAGCCGGGACGTTTGTTGTCGGCATTGTCGTACTTCACTGCAATACCCATTGCGGTGAGCTTTTGTACGATTCCCTCCACTTTTGCATTGATTTGCCCCAGCATCTCGTCGTTTTTGTAGATGGGCACAATCACCACTTGCGTGGGGGCGAGGTTTGGAGGCAAAACCAGCCCGTTGTCGTCCGAATGGGTCATGATAAGTGCTCCCATCAGGCGGGTTGACACGCCCCACGAGGTAGCCCACACATAATCCATCTTATTTTCTTTGTTTACGAACTGCACATCGAAGGCTTTGGCAAAGTTTTGCCCCAAAAAGTGGGAGGTTCCGCTTTGCAACGCTTTACCGTCTTGCATCATGGCCTCGATGGTGTAGGTGTCCAGTGCACCGGCAAAGCGTTCATTGGCAGATTTCACTCCTTTGACCACCGGTATGCCCATGTAGTTCTGGGCAAACTCGGCATAGATGTTCAACATACGAACGGCTTCCTCTTCGGCCTCCTGGCGGGTGGCATGTGCGGTGTGTCCTTCTTGCCAGAGAAATTCTGCCGTGCGAAGAAACAGACGGGTGCGCATTTCCCAGCGAACCACGTTGGCCCATTGGTTGCAGAGGATGGGAAGGTCGCGGTAGGAGTTGATCCAGTTTTTATAGGTATTCCAAATGATGGTTTCGGAGGTGGGGCGAATGATCAGTTCCTCTTCGAGCTTGGCTTCGGCATCTACAATGAGGCCGCTGCCGTCGGCGGCATTCTTCAACCGATGATGAGTGACCACGGCGCACTCT
>JAISHB010000050.1 GCA_031262785.1 Prevotellaceae bacterium | reverse complement strand
CTGTCGCGGGCGGTGAGCAGGATGATGGGGATATGGCTCGTGTTTAAATGACTGCGTAAATCGCGCGTCATGGCAATGCCATCGCGCTCGGGCATCATTACATCGCTGATGATAATGTCGGGTTGCAGCGCCACCGCCTTACTATACCCCTGCGCGCCATTCTCCGCCTCGATGATACGGTATTGCCCGGCAAAGATGGTACGCAGGAAGGTGCGCAACTCGGCATTATCCTCCACGAGCAACATCGTTCCGCTCACCTTCTCCTTTGCGCCGGCGGCCGGGAGTGCCTCCGGTGTGGCGGACGGAGTGTCGGCATCCGGAGAGACGGGCGCCTCAACCTCGACGGCCGTGTCGTCGCACAAGAAATCGACCGTCTCGTTGTAGTGCTCCTTGCCCTTGAGGAAATCGACCTTGAAACAGCTCCCTTTGCCCACCTTACTCTCTACCGAGACCGTGGCCTGGTGCAGTTCGGCCAACTCCTTGACCATCGACAGGCCGATACCCGTGCTGGATTGGTTGAAGAGGTTGCGGTCCACGAAGTTTTCGAACCGGACAAACAGATTCTTCTGTTTACTCTCGGCAATGCCCACCCCCTGGTCACGCACGCCCACGCTTACCCGCGCTTCGTCCTCCTGAATGAATAGCGTAATCATCTTTCCCGTCGGCGTGTACTTGAAAGCATTTGAAAGCAGGTTGAACAAGATCTTCTCGACCTTGTCCACATCGACCCACACGAAGAGTTCAGGCTCTTCGGTCTCGAAAAGGAAATCAATCTGCTGCTTCCCGGCCAGTCCCTCGAAGTTGGCCATCACTTTCCGTGCAAAAGCAACCAAGTCGATGTGCGAGACATGCAACCGCATCTTCTTGTTTTGTATTTTGCGGAAGTCGAGAATCTGATTGACCAGGCGCAGCATCCGGCTGGTGTTCCGTTCCACCACCTGCAGCTGGGTGCGGGTGTCGTCGGTAAGGCGGTCGCTTTTGAGGATGTGTTCGATGGGGCCGGCAATCAGGGTGAGCGGCGTGCGCAGCTCGTGCGAGACGTCGGTAAAGAAACGGAGCTTCATGTCGGTGATTTGCTGCTCGACAGACACCTCATGTTTGAGTCGGTAGATGAGAAAAAGAATGTAAGCCGCACTAAAGATGATGATCAGGACGATGAAGACATAGAGGGTATAAGCCAGGGGCGTCTCCCAGAACGAGGGGAGAATCTCGATGGGCAGCGAACGGGTGTTTTCCGTCCACACGCCATCGCTGTTGGTCGAGCGAACCTGGAAGAGGTACTCTCCCTTGGGTAAGTTGGTGTAGGTGGCGGTGCGTTGCTTGCCCACATAATTCCAGACCGACTCAAAACCTTCGAGCCGATAGGCGTATTGTATCTCGGCGGGCGGCAGGTAGTCGAGCGCGGCAAACTGCAGGGTGAAAATGTTCTCGCGGTGCGATAGCCTCAGCCGCGGGGTGTCGTCAATGGTAACGTGCAAGATGGAGCTGCTGTCGGCAGGCTCTACTTCCTTATTGGCAATCAGCAACCGGCTGAAAACAAGCGGGGGCACGAAGTGGCTCTTGCGGATGGAGTCGGGGGTAAAGTAGAAGATGCCCGTACTGGCACCAAACAGGATGCGGTTACGCTGCACGTAGGCCGAAGCAGCCTCGCTGAAGCGGACGTGAAACGAAATGCCGCGGTCGTCGTAGTTTTCGAACCGTTCGCGAGCCGGGTCGAAGCGGCTGATGCCGTTCTCGGTGCTTATCCAGAGGTTCCCGTTGCCATCCTCGCGTACCGACAGCAGCGCGTCGGACGACAGGCCGTCGGCCGCGGTGTAAGACTTAAATTGCGCCCGTCCCTCGTCGTCGAGCAGCAACAGCTTGTTCAGTCCACCGCCAAACGTGGCCAAGTAGAGTTCGTCGCTACCGGTCGAGACAATCCAATGCACGTCGTTGCCGCTCAGGCTGCTGTTCTGCCCGGGCACCCGGATGTAGCGGTGAAAGACCACCTCTTCGGGATTCTTAAAACGGGTGTCGAGCATCATCGCCCCGGCGGTGGTTCCAATCCACAGGCGGTCGGAACCATCTACCGTCAGGCAGCGCACGCGGTAGCAGGGGTCGATGGGATAGTTTTTCAGGTGGTTGCGGTGGTTGATGAACACCTCCCGCCCTGTCTCGTCGGTGGAAAGGTAGTTGATGCCCCCGCCAAAGGTGGCCATCCAGATGCGTCCCTGCCCATCTTCCGAGATGCAGTAGACATCGTCGTTGGAGAGCGAATAGATGTCGTCGGGATTGTGGCGGTAGCGGGTGATGTGATAGCGAAAGGGTTCGCCCGTGGGCCGGGCGCGCACCACGCCATCGCCTTTGGTGGCAATCCAGAGGTTGCCCCGGCTGTCTTGACAGATGAAGTAGGCATTGCCCCCCAGCGGCTCGCCCGCAGGTGCCACGCCGCCCGAGCGGGTGAGGTATCCCCGGTAGGAGCGGTTGGCATCGTAAAGGCGAATCTTACCGTCCTTGGCTCCGACAAAGAGGTTGCCGTCGGCCTCACACAGGGCGCGCACCTCGTTGCTCAAAGACTCGTAGTCGAAAGCCTCCAGCGGCTTGAGGTGAAAGGGAGGTCGCCGAAAGGTCACCTTCTCCAGCCCCTTGGAATGGGTGCAGAGCCACAGATTGCCCTGCCGGTCGGAGAAAGCAGCATGTATTTTGTTCGAGAAGCGCCAATCCGGAGCGTTGGGAGCGTTGTAGAACGGCCGGAGGCGTCCGGCCGCCCGGTCGTAGTAGGAAAAGCCGCCCGCATAGGGTTGCACCCACAGCACGTCGGCGGCATCTTCGTGGATATGAAAGGCCGGACGCGAGGTGCTGCTGCTCGTGGGTTCGATCAGCATGTTTTCGGTTTGCACGCGCAAGGTACGCGGGTCGAGGTGCGCCACCGTGCCCGGGAGATGCTGTTCGAACCACACTTCGCCGTGCCGGTCGATGTAGGAGGTGTAAATGTAGGCCGGAGGGAACCGGTCGGCGGGGAGTTGGTCGATTCTTCCGCCCGGGCGGACAATCACCACGCCGCTGCGCGAGGTGGTGTAGAGAACAGCCCCGTCGGGCAGTGCGCCGATGGCATTGACGCGCGAAGCGGCCGGAAGCTGCCGCAGTTTAAACTGTTTGGTGGCTTTGTGGTAGCACCACACCCGTCCGTTATCCGATCCGAACGAGAGGATGGTGTCGTTCTCCAAGCAACTATAGAATCCCTGGCTCTCGGAGTGTTTTCCCTCGCTGTTTTCCACGAAAAAGCTCACCGGACGGGCACTCCCGCCCTCGAGCAGGCACAGCCCGTTGTCCGAAAGCACCCATTCGTTACCCTGGCGGTCTTGATGTACCTCGAACACGCGTGTAGCCGGGAACAATCCCGAGGCCCTCGAGAAGAGCTGCGTGTCGGGCATCCGGCCGTCGACGGCCGGTGCCACGCGAATGGCGCCCTCACTCTCGGTGAGCAGCCACACCACCCCGCTTGGCAAAGTCACGAGCTGATTGACCTGCACCTCGGCACCTTCCCGACCCTCGGCGGGCACTTTGCAGAAGGTCTGGGTGCGGGGATCGAAGCGGTAGGCGTGGCCATCGTAGGTCACCACCCAAATGTAGCCGTAGATATCCTCGGCCATGTGGTCGATGCGGTTGTGACTCAAGGCGATGCGGTTGTCGAAGCGTGCCTTGTACATTTCAAAGTTGTATCCGTCGAATTTATTGATGCCGTCCCACGTAGAGAACCACATGTTGCCCTTGCGGTCTTGCAAGATGCTCATGATGGTGTTTTGCGAGAGTCCGTTTTCCGAAGAGTAGTGGGTGAAAAGGCAATCTTGCTGCGCACGGGCGGGGAAGGTGCCCGGGAGCAAGAGTAGAATTAGATAGAGGAATCTTTTCATGAGGCCATAGACTTATTTCAGGGCATAAAGATACGGCATTTCCGGCTCCGTTCCACCTGTTTCTCTCCGGAAATATGCCGTCCGGTGCACCGAACACCGTCGGACGAACCCCGCTGAGGTTGTCCGGTGCACCGACTAAGGTCTCCCCGGGTGGAATCATTGCATCCCGACCCCCGTCCTTTAACACGCCGAAAGGTGCGAACGGATCCCGTACCCCGTCTTTTAACACGCCGAAAGGTTTGAAGGGATCCCGTACCCAGTCTTTTAACATCCGTTCAGGGGCGAAAGGATCCCGACCGTCGTCCTTTAACACGCCGAAAGGTGTGAAAGGATCCCGTACCCAGTCCTTTAACATCCGTTCAGGGGCGAACGGATCCCGACCCCCGGTTTTTTAAAATTCCGTCCGGACAGAGGCTGCTTGCCGCGCCGAATTGTATCTTTGCAGCACGAATTATAAAAGCAAGGTACCATGGAACCCTCCAAACTGATTAGCGAGCTTCAGCTCCAGCCCCATCCCGAAGGGGGCTACTACCGCGAGACCTATCGCAGTGACGAAACCCTCCTCACGCCCGACGGACGCATCCGTAACTTTTCAACGGCCATCTACTACCTGATGTGCGGGGACAATTGCTCCCACCTGCACCGCATCCGCTCCGACGAGGTGTGGCATGTCTACTGCGGGGAGGCTGTGGAACTGGTCATCATCGAAGCGGGCGTGCTCCGTATCGAACTGCTGGGACACAACACGGCCGCAGGCGAGCGGCCGCAAGCCGTGGCGCCCCGGGGCGCGTGGTTCGGCGCTCGCCTGCGCAGTGGCAAGGGAGAGGCGTTGGTGGGTTGCACGGTATCGCCCGGCTTTCTCTTTGAAGATTTTGAGCTGGGCAGGCCGGACGATTTCCGTCACCTGGCCTGTTATGAGCAAATCAAGGAGTTGATCGGGGAATAATTCCCTCTCGGGGCACGCTCTACCGGACGGCGGTCACGCGGTAGCCGGCCTGCTTGAGCAGGTTGAGCAAACCGTTTTTCCCCGGCAGGTGGCCGGCACCTACGGCGAAGAGTGTGGGGGCCTGGCGCATCACGGCGGGCAGCTGTACCATCCACGCTTTGTTGCGGTCGTCGATCAGGACATTCCACTCTTCGGGGCGGGGGTCGCAGGAGTTGTTTTCGCGCTCTTCCATCAGGCGCAGGAGCGCTTCGAGGTCTTGCTTGCGATAGGCGGCGTTGAGCCGTTTGGCCTGGTCGACCGTCCGACTGAGGTTGTTCAGGGTGCAGACCAGCAACTCGGCCTGGCGCTGCAGGCTCTGTGAGCCGAAGAGCACCTCCAATTGCCCGGCGGGCGTTTCTAATCCGCCCACCTTCTTGCCTTCCGCCACGGCCTCACGCTGAAAGTAGCCGTCCAACTGTTCTTGCGGATTGAAGCCGGGGAACTCCTTGAGGTAGATGCCCATGGTCAGGGTTTGCATAACGGCCGCCGGTTTCACGACGTTGAGCATGGCTACGTCCACGGAGAGCAACGCCTTGAGTTCTTCACCCAGCCGCTGGTAGTCGGCCGCGCTCAGCAGCGATTGCAGGGTGGTTCCGTCGGTCATAACGCCGGCCTGCTGGGCTTGTTGCATAAAGGCGGGGGTCATCATTTCGCTCATCACCACTTCGCCGTAGACCTGACGGGTGTCGGTCATGGCCTGTGCCAGACCGGCGATGCTGTCTTTGAATTGGAGCGGAATCAGGTGATGGGTGCCTATCACATACGAGGGGGCGGACAAATCTTTTCCTTCGATTTTCCACAAGAGCTGCGCCTGCACGCTGCCAAGGGCAAGGCAGGCCATTACCAAGAGGAGAGTCATCTTTTTCATGGGTACTGTTTTTTAATTGGGGTTATAAATCGGGGATGGTCAGGCGGGCGTTCCGGCCTCTTCCGGGGCCTGGGGAAGGCTTTCGCCGATGTTGAAGTAGTCTTCCAGCTCTTTTTCGGCCGAGTTGTTCGCATTGTCGAGGTCGCGCAACAGGCGGCCGTTTTCCATCAGGGCAATGCGCGGGCAGACGTCGACGGTGTGATTGAGGTTGTGACTCGAGATCATCACCGTGGCGCCGTGTTCCTCGTTGTAATGCCGCAAGAGTTGCTTGATGACCGACTGCGAGCTGGGATCCAGGAAGTTGAACGGCTCGTCGAGAATCAGCAGGGAGGGATAATGCAGCATGGCCGAGATGATGCCGATCTTCTGCTTGTTGCCCGCCGAGAAGTTGCGGATGTATTTCTTCTGGCCGAGCACTTCCCCGCTCATGAAACGCTCGAAGGGCAGCAGGCGGGCATCCACCTCGTCCTTCTTCAAGCCGTACATCTTGCCGATGAAATGGAAATATTCCTCCGGGGTGAGGTAATCTATCAGGAAGCCGTCGTCGATGAAAGCGCCGGTGTAGTTTTTCCACTCTTCGCTTTTTGAAACGTCGATGCCACCAACAAGTACCTCGCCCCGGTCGGCCTCGAGCAGGTCGAGGATGAGGCGGAACAGGGTGGTTTTACCGGCTCCGTTGTTGCCCACCAGGCCAACCATTTCGCCTTGCCCAATGTGGTATTGCTCAATGTCTACGGCGCATTTTTCGCCGAAGTTCTTTTGGAGATTGCTTATCTGTATCATAATTAGTAGGGGTGATTCGTTATTCGGTTTACTCTTGACGGGAGTTGTGGAAGCCTTCCATGTTGCGGTAGCGGCGCTTCATAAAGCGGCGGTAGATGTTCCGCAGCCAGAAGTTGGAGGTGAGCACAAAGCCGGCTCCTATTACCAGCAGAATCCACGCAGTGAGGATCTCGCCCAACAGCGCATTCATCACATAGCTGAGCAGGAGCGGAAGGGCAAACGTGAGTCCGCTGACCAATCCCTGCCAACCGGTGTTCATATTGCGGCGGGCGGTCACCTTATCGTTCAGCGCCACACATTTATTATTGTAAACGGCCATCTGGAACAACCCGCAATAGATGGGACCAATGGAAAAGAGCGCCCATCCCAGGCAAACCACCAAGGAGAGTTTGCCCATCACGATGGTGGGTATCATCAAGACAAGCGGAATGAGTACCGCCAGGCTATAGAGAGTGTATTTGGCACGAAGGAGAGTATAGATAGACTCCTTCCGACTCATCAGGGCGTCGATGTAATTACCTTCGTAGCTCATCACGGCGGTCAGAAACATCAGTCCGAAGACGGCGAAGTTGTAGATGACGATGAAGCTCCGCATGAAATTGGTGTCGTAGATGCTGCTGAAGCTAAGCATCAGGCTGAAAAAGAGGACAAAGACCACCGCCATGTTGAATGAGGCCTTGGGGAGCTTGTTGCGCAGCAACATCTTCAACTCCAGCCGCATGTATTCACCCATTTCACCGTACCGATCCAGGAATTTATATTCCGAGAGATGCTTCACCTTGGTATCTTCGGTCTTGGCCAGCTCGCTGTAAATGAGATGCGACATCAGGGCGCGGTTGATGCACCAAAGCAGCACAATCACCGCCAGCACGCCCGCAAAAGTGAGCGGATTGCCGGTGATGAATCCCTCGCCCAACTGCATCGACCAGGTGAAGAATTCGCTTTTTTCGGGCAGAAAGATCAGTAACGCCACGGCGCCGTAGAAAGCAAGCGGCAAGACTATCCACCAGAAGCGCTCGTTCAGCAGCGTCCGGCAAAAGAGATACCAGTAGTTATTCAGCACGGTCAGCAACCAGATGCCGATGCTGTAGGTGCAGACGCCCCACAGTCCGTAATACTTCCAGACCGTGAGCAACGCAAACGGTACAAACAAGAAGAGCCAGAGGATATTAAAGCCGTGCAGTCCCGAGCGTGTAAGCAGGAAATCAATCAGTCTCCGCCGTTTGACCGGCATCAACAGGTAGGGCTTTACCTCTTGCGTGGGCAATTTCTGAAAAGCAAAGCGCATCAGAAAGTCTATCGCAAAGACGAATATCAGGCCGGCGTTGAGAATATGGTAGGGTTCTCTGGATTCACCGTCGAAAGCCTTGGCGAAAATCACTCCGATGAAGACGAAATAACAGAGCCAGAAGATGCCCATCAGGTACATCCAGAACTTGGCAAAGCGGTTCTTCTCAAACATCGGATTGCGTTTCTCCGCCAGCTTTGCGTGCCGGCGGAGAACGGTAAAGAGTGTCATCATCTTCATGGGGGGAGGAAGGATGTATTTGTTATTCGCCGGGAACCGTCATGGTTACCTCTATCCGGTTGCCTTGCCCGATTAGTTCGCGGGCAAAGGATTGGATGTCTTTGGCTGTGATGCCGTTCACCATGGCCTGGTAACCTTCCACGAAATCGACGCCGTAGCGGTCGAAAAGTAAGAGGTTATTCATCCAGTAGCTATTCTCTTTCTGGTTGTTGGCAAATTGCTTGAGGAGGTATTCCCGCACCTTGGCCATGCGTTCTTGGGTGGGACCTTCGGCGGCAAACTTTTCCAGTTCACTCACCACGATGCCGGCTAAATGCTCTTTCTTGGCCGGATCGGTCTGGAAGGCAATCTGCATCAGTGCCGTCTCTTTGGGGTCTTTATCCAGCAGACCGAAACAGTTCACGCTGTAGGTTCCGCCCTCTTTCTCACGCACCTCTTCGGTGTAGACGATGTTCAGGATTTGGGTCATGAACTTCATCAGCAGACTGTTTTTGGCCGTATAGGGCATCTTGCCGCTGTAGACGAAGATGACGGTGGCCATGGGCGTCTCCTGCTTCTTGGCATATTCGTTTTTGATAACGCCCGGACGAATATCCATGTGGGTATCTTTCCATGTTTCGTGAATCTTTTCCTTAGGCAGGGCGCCGAGGTATTTGGCGATAAGCGCCTTGTCTTTTTCCGAATCGATATTCCCCACGAAGAAGAAGGTGAAGTCGCCGGCATTGGCAAACCGCTGGCGCCATATCTCGAGGATGCGGTCGTAGTTGATTTCATCGACCATTTCGGGCTGCATGTAGACCAAGCGCGGATGAGCTGATCCGTAGAGGGTGCTTTGAACGCTGTCTTGCAACGATGAAATCGGATTGGCCTTGGCGCTCTCCAACTGGGCACGCGTACGGGTCTTCCACGATTCAAAAGCCTCCGTGTCTTTGCGCGGAGCCGTTGCGTGCAGGTAAACCAACTGTAACATGGTCTCGAAATCTTTCGGCGCACAGCTTCCGGTGAATCGTTCGTATTCGTTCTCCACACCGGCATTTACGCCCACGTTTTTCCCGGCCAACGCTTTATTTAAATCGATGGTGCTGAAGTTGCCCACTCCGCCCACAGCAGCCACGGTGTTGAGGTAGCGAAGGTTGAGCTTTTCGCTGTCGGGATAGAGCGAGGTGCCGCCAGGATTGTAGGCGGTCATCTGTATTTCATCGGCTTTGAAATCGGTGGGTTTGAGGTAGACCTCTACGCCGTTGCTGAGCGTCAGTTTGGTACTGCCGTAGATTTGGCCGGCTTCTTCCTTCACGATTTGGCCTCCCGCAGGCACCTCTTTAACGAGCGGCTCGTCGGAAACCTTGTCGACGTAGGGTTTCAAATCGAGCTGGTTGATGCCTTTGAGCAGGGCAACCACCTCTTCTTTGGTGGGATACACGGCACCCTCTTTCTGGGGAGCAGCAATGGTAACCACTTCGTTTTTGCCGTTAACCAGCCCCTTGAGGGTTTGATTGATGACCTCCACGGAAATCTGTTCGGCCATTTGGTTGAAGAGCGCATATTCGGTGTCGATACCCGGGATGGGCGTGCCGTCGATGAAGCTGCGTACATACTCTTTGGCATACGCGATGCTCTTTTTCTTCTCACGCTCTTTATATTCCGATTCCTGTTCCATCAGGAAGTTGGCTTTGGCACGCTCGTATTCCGAGGGGGTGAAGCCGAAGCGGCGGGCGCGTTCAATCTCCTCCAGCAGTGCGTTGAGTGCCGTTTTGATGTCGTCGCCTTTGGAAAGCGCCGTTACGCTGAGTGCATCTTTCGTGGCCATGGAAAGCATAAAGCCGCCGTAGTTGGCACCAGCCGCATTGAAAGGCGGATTGGGTGATTGCCGCAATTCGTTCAAGCGGGAGTTCAGCATGGAGCACAGCATGTTGGTGACGTAGTATTGCGCATACAGCATGGGGGTGTTGCGCAAATCTTTCGGGAACACATCAGTTTTGAAGTCGATGGTAACCAGCGGCGAGCTAATCTCTTTATCGGTGCCGATGGCCACGATGGGTTCCTGGTTGTCGCTCACCGGATAGTAGATGCGCTCGGCTGGATTTGCCGGTTTGGGAATATCGGCAAACAGGGTTTTGAGCTTGGCCTCGATAGCGTCCACATCAATATCTCCCACAATTACAACGCCTTGCAAATCGGGGCGATACCATTTGTGGTAGTAGTCACCAATGGCTTGATAGGGGAAATTATTGATTACGTCGATGGAGCCAATAGGCATGCAATCGGCATATTTATCTTGGCCGTAGATTACGGGGGCAATGTTGGTATAGACCCGTTGCATGCCGCTGTTGCGGCTGCGCCACTCTTCGCGAATCACGCCCCGTTCTTTGTCGATTTCCGTTTCATCCAATTGAATATAGCCCGACCAGTCGTGCAGTATCAACAGACAGGAATCGACCACGCCGGGTTTATCCACGGGCACGTTGTCGATGTTATAGACCGTTTCGTCGACGCTGGTGTAGGCATTTAAATCGTTGCCAAACTTAATGCCCATGGTTTCACACCACGCCACAATGCCCTTTCCTGTTTCGTTGCCGGGGAAGTTCTTGGTGCCGTTGAAAGCCATGTGTTCGAGGAAGTGAGCCAGTCCGCGTTGTTGCAGTTCTTCCAAGATGGAACCCACCTTCTGGGCAATGTAGAAATAGGCACGTTTCTCGGGCAACGCATTGTACCGGATGTAATAGGTTAATCCGTTGTCTAATTCTCCTACGCGGACGTTTTTGTCAACAGGTAATTGCGGCGCTTGCATCTGCGCGGCCGCCTGTTGTTGGCCGAAAAAGAGCAGCAGGGCTACTACCGGCCAAGTTCGGAATAAATGTTTCATGTTCTCTCCTATTTAAATGGATGTTTTTTATGCTATTGGTCGAACAACAAAGGTAGGAATCACACGCTCGCAAAAAAAAGCTCCTTGTCCGGGCTGTTTGTTTCAAACGAAAGGGGGTTTCGGCATACGCAATAACCTATCATTTCTTCCGTTAGAAGCAATAGAATATCGATCAACCACTTATAAAGAGAATAAACGATGAAAATCATATCCGAACAGCTTCTGGACGAGATCACCCATCAGGCGCAACACAATCCGCGCTTGCGTATGAACCATAATCTCCACGAAACCGTCAACGACCCTATTCAACGATTACTCAACGCCGTGGAGCCAAACACCTACCTGCCCCCACACCGCCACGCCGACAAAGAAGAGACCTACTTGGTGTTGCGCGGAAGCCTGATTACCTTCTTCTTCGACGACGAGGGCAACGTCACGGGCAGCATCTGCCTGTCGCCCGCTAACGGCCGGTATGGATTGGAAATCCCACGCAATACCTGGCACAGCATTGTGGTTTTAGAATCAGGAACGGTAATCTTTGAGGTGAAACGAGGCCCCTATCATCCGTTGCCGGCCGAGGATGTCGCTCCTTGGGCACCCCTGCCGGCGGAAAACGAGCGGTGCGCAGCATTCATTCAACAACTGCTTGATAGGGAGGTACCCGATGTATAAGCAGCAGACAGCGAAAACAGACCTGCCCCGTTAATTCACAAAAAACAGTTTGGATTTCCATTGGCTTATCGTATATTTGCAAGCACAATTAGTGCCTAAACGGAGCCAAAACGATCATTGACAGTGCAAAATATTGAGTGGGAGGGTAGCCCCAGCCGGTAGATCCGAGGATCTATTCATCAGAATGACGGTGGAGCGCCGTCGTCCATTTTGTTCTCCCACTCATTTTTTTCTTCCACAAAAAGTTCCGAAAAAATTTGTGTTCCGACTAAATAGTCCTACCTTTATGCCGACAATAAAACCCGTTTACGTTTAAAGGCATTAAATCATGTTCAACTCATTCGGCAACATCTTTCGTCTCACAAGCTTTGGAGAATCACACGGAAAAGGCATTGGAGGCATTATTGACGGATTCCCTGCAGGAATTCGAATCGACCTGAATTTTGTGCAAGGGGAGCTGGCACGCCGCCGCCCCGGACAATCCTCTCTCACTTCATCGCGCGACGAAGAAGACAAGGTGGAATTCCTCTCCGGTATCTTCGAGGGTAAATCTACCGGATGTCCCATTGGATTTATGGTGTGGAATGCCGATCATCATTCGGCCGATTACGATCATCTCAAAGAGGTGTATCGTCCCTCACATGCCGATTATACCTACCGCGCCAAATACGGCATTCGCGACCATCGCGGCGGAGGGCGCTCTTCGGCACGTGAAACCATCTCGCGGGTAGTGGCCGGAGCGGTAGCCAAACTGGCGCTTCGCCAATTGGGAATCAGCATCACCGCCTATACCTCGCAAGTGGGTCCTATTCGACTCGAAGAGAACTACACAGCCTACAATCTCAACCTGGTCGAAAGCAACCCCGTACGATGCCCCGACCCCCAAAAGGCACGCGAAATGGAAGAACTCATCCTGCAAGTGAAAGATGAAGGAGACACCATCGGAGGTGTTATCACCTGCGTGATAAAAGGATGTCCCATCGGATTGGGACAACCCGTGTTCGGTAAACTCCAATCGGCACTGGCCTCTGGTATGCTCAGCATCAATGCCGCCAAAGCCTTCGAATATGGCGACGGGTTCAAAGGGCTTAAACTAAAAGGCTCGCAGCAAAACGATGTTTTCTACAACAACGCCGGACGTATCGAAACCCGTACCAACCATTCGGGAGGTATACAAGGGGGCATCAGCAACGGCGAAGACATTTTCTTTCGGGTGGCTTTTAAACCGGTGGCTACCGTGCTGATGGAGCAACATACGGTCAATGTCGACGGCATTGACACCACCCTTCGGGCACGCGGACGACACGATCCCTGCGTGTTACCGCGCGCCGTACCCATCGTAGAAGCCATGGCAGCCATGACGTTGCTCGACTTCTATCTAATCGACCGCACCACACAATTATAACTGCACGTTTCACCCATCTCATCACTCTCTCATCAGACGCATACATGAGAAAGATACTAATATTCATTTTACTGATCAGTTCGCTCTCTTGGGCACAGACCTATCAATACATCGGCGTTGAAGACGGACTGAGTAATCAGCAGGTATATGCCATCCAAAAAGACAAGGAGGGCTATATGTGGTTCCTCACGCGCTACGGCATCGACCGTTACGACGGCAAGGAATTCAAATCCTACAAACTGATGGACGGCGACAAAGAGGTCAACTCCATGCTCAGCCTCAGTTGGCTCTACATGACACGCGACAGTGTGCTTTGGGAAATCGGACGCAAAGGACACGTGTTCCGCTACAACCCCTGGCACGATCAATTTCAATTGGTCTATCAACTGCCCGACACTATTTTCCATCCCTACCCCGATCCGGTTACGTTTGCCTTCATCGATTCACACAACAATGCATGGCTCTGCCACAACAAAAACATCTATCTCTACAACGCCGACAACAACATCCCGTTGCGCATTGCAAATCCCACCGGAGAAGAAATCACCTACATCACCCAAATAGACGACCAGCGCTATTTCATCGGTACCGACGAAGGTGTCTACCTTGCCTCGTATGAACACAACAAGTTAAACTTCTTCCCCGACAACCAGCTGGCAAGCGTGCGGGCGCAAATCGATGCGCTCTACTTCGATGCGCCCTCGCAACAACTCTTCATCGGAACACTGTTGCACGATATGTATGTCTACAACCTCGAGCAGCATCAGCTCACCAAGCTCAACACCGAGATGAAGGATGTCAGTATCACCTGCATCCGGCCGTTCAACGATCACGAGATTCTCATTGCAACCAACAGCGTGGGCATCTACAAGATGAACATCCGCACCCACCAATGCGAACCCTACATCACCGCCGACTACAACAGCCACAACGGCATGAACGGCAACAACATCTACGATGTGTATGTCGACGGACACCGTATCTGGATATCCAACTACCCCATCGGCATCACCGTGCGCAACAACCAAAACACCGCCTATGAATGGATTAAACACGCCATCGGCAACACCCAGTCGCTCATCAACGATCAGGTCAACAGCATCATCGAAGACAGCGACGGCGACCTTTGGTATGCCACGGGCAACGGCATCAGCTACTACCAAAGCCGGACGCATCAGTGGAAATCATTCCTGAACACCCCCGCCTCTTCTACGCAACAAAAAGCCGACGGAAGCCACATCTTCTTCACGGTTTGCGAAGTGGCACCCAACATAATCTGGGCGGCGGGATACACCTCCACCATCTACGAAATAGATAAGCGAACCTTCAGCATCACCGCACTCACCCCCGCCGACTATCAAGCCTATAACCTGCGGGAAGATAAATACATACGCACCATCACCACCGACAGCAGCGGAATGATATGGGCCGGAGGATATTACAACCTCAAGCAGCTTGATTATCGTCGGAAACGATTGCACCTCATTCCGGGCATCAACGGCATCACCTACATCCTCGAGCGCGATAAAGAGAGCATGTGGATAGGCTCTGCAAACGGTCTTTATCTGCTCAACAAGCAAAGCGGAAGCTACCAACACATTCCGCTCCCCACCGAATCGTTCTACATCACCTCGCTCTACCAAGCCGACGACAGTTTACTCTATATCGGCACCAACAGTTCGGGCATGCTAATCTATCATCCCGACAAAAACAGCTTCGAGTCGTTCCACAAAGACAATTGCGGACTCATTTCGAACAGCATCAACACCATCCTTCACAACAACGAGGGTAAACTCATCATCAGCACCGATAAGGGGCTAACCGGTTTTCATCCCCAGCGAAAGATGTTTCGCAACTGGACACACGAGCAAGGATTAAAGGTGGAACATTTCAATCCCAACTCCGGAACCATTTGCGGTGCGGACGACGTCATCTTCGGAAGCACCGACGGAGCCATCCGTTTCAACCGTTCCATGACCTTGCCCGACAAATACAACATCAAGATGGTATTCGGCGACTTGCGCATCTTCTACCGCACCGTTTATCCGGGTGAAAAAGATTCGCCCCTGGCCACTATCATCGACAAAACCGAAACGTTGCGTTTGAAATATAGCCAGAATATCTTCTCCATCGACGTCTTCTCCATCAACTACGACTATCCGTCGCTTCCGCTTTTCTCTTGGAAACTGGAAGGATTCTACGACCAATGGAGTCACCCCACCGCCGAAGAACGCATCCGTTTCACCAACCTGAGTCCGGGCAATTACAAGCTGATTGTACGTGCCGTCTCGAGCGAAGATCAGCGGATTGTGCTCACCGAGCGCAGCATGGACATTATCATCGAAAAGCCGGTGTGGCTCAGCATCTGGGCAATACTCCTCTATATAATTATGGTAGGAGCGGTTATCAGCATGACGCTGCGCTATCTGTTCATGCAACGGCAACGAAAAATCTCGAACGAGAAAATACGATTCTTCGTCAACACCGCCCACGACATACGCACCCCGCTCACGCTCATTAAAGCACCCATCGAGGAGATCGGCGAACAGGAAACACTCACGCCCGTGGGAGAAAGCAACGTAAGCACGGCGCTGCGCAATGTAAACGCATTACTGCGGTTAACCACCAATCTAATCAACTTTGAACGTGCCGACATCTATTCCAACGTGCTTTATTGCGCCGAGTACGAACTGAGCGCCTATATGGAAGATACGGTAAACTCCTTCGGAACGCTGGCCGAGATAAAACACATTGACCTGACCTACACCAGCAACTTCAGCTACCTCAACGCCTGGATTGACAAAGACAAGATGGACTCCATCCTGAAAAATATCCTCTCCAATGCACTCAAGTACACGCCCAACGGAGGAAGCGTACAGGTCACCGCCACCGAGAGCGATCATCACTGGAGCATCGAAGTCAGAGACACCGGCATCGGCGTGCCCGCCGCAGAACAGAAACGACTCTTCCGAACCCACTTCCGCGGCAGCAACGCCATCAATTCCAAGGTAACGGGCAGCGGCATCGGACTGATGTTGGTTTGGAAGCTGGTACACCTGCATCGGGGAAAACTAACCTTCAGCAGCACCGAAGGAAAAGGCACCACGGTAAAAGTAACCTTCCCCAAATCGCCCAAGTATTATCGCAAAGCCTTGCGGGTTACCCGTCCGGAGAGCGAACAAACCACCTTCAGTGCAGCAGGCGTTCCGGAGGGAAAAGCATCGACGGTGCGTGGCAGCATCAAGCCGTCGATAAAAGAGGGGAAACAGTTGCGCATCTTGCTGGTGGAAGACAACGACGACCTTCGCAACTACCTGTTGAACACCCTTTCGGACAGCTACACCGTGCAAGCGTGTGAGAACGGCAAGATTGCCCTCGAATTCATCAAAAAAGAACTCCCCGACTTGGTAATCTCCGATGTGATGATGCCCGAAATGAATGGAGACGAGCTGTGCCGGTTGCTAAAGACCAACATCGACACTTCGCACATCCCGGTGATTCTACTCACCGCCCTGCACACCGAGCACAACATCATCGACGGATTACGCACCGGCGCCGACGAATACATCGTCAAGCCCTTCAATATAGGTATTCTTCGGGCTACGATTGCCAACCTGCTTGCCAACCGTGCCCGCCTGCGCCAACGCTATGCCAACCTTGAAATAGGCGACGCGCCCGAAGAGGATTGCGTGAACTGCAACGGCGACAGCGACCGCAAGTTCATCGCCGAGGTCAAACATCACGTCGAAGAACACCTGAGCGACTCTTCATTTAATGTAGATACCCTCTGTACATTGCTCTACATGAGTCGCACCAGCTTCTACAACAAGATTAAGGCACTCACCGACCAGGCACCGGCCGACTACATCCGTTTCATTCGCCTCAAGCGTGCGGCCAAATTGCTCAAAGAGCAGCGCCACAACGTGACCGAAGTAGCCGAGCTAACCGGATTTAGCGATGCCAAGTATTTCCGCGAAGTCTTTAAGAAACATTTCGGCGTGAGTCCCAGCCAGTATGCCAAGGAATAATTCGCTCCAAAGCAGCCGTTCGGAGGCCGCCCGCCCTGCCATGAACTACCTCGAAGCCTTCGGCATCTTCTTTAAGATAGGCAGTTTTACCATCGGCGGCGGATATGCCATGATTCCCCTTATTGAGCGGGAAGTGGTCAGTAAGCGACGCTGGATATCCCCCGAAGAATTCATCGACTTGCTGGCCGTGGCACAATCCTCCCCGGGAGTTTTTGCGGTAAACATCGCCATCTTCATCGGCTACAAATTGCGGGGCGTCCGGGGCAGCATCGTCACTGCGATGGGCACCATTCTTCCCTCCTTTCTTATCATAGTGGCCATCGCCCTCTTCTTTCAGCAATTCAAGGAGAACACAGTGGTTGAACGCATCTTTAAAGGGATTCGCCCCGCCGTGGTGGCACTGATTGCCGCTCCCACTTTCACACTTGCCCAATCGGCACACATCAACCGCTATACCCTTTGGATACCGGTGCTTTCGGCGCTGCTTATCTGGTGGCTCGGTTTTTCGCCCGTTTGGATTGTGGTGACGGCCGGTGCCGGCGGATTTTTCTATGCCAAACTAAAAGCGCACCGCGCCAAATCTTAACCGGCGATGCTTTTGCTCCAGCTCTTCTACACCTTCTTTAAGATAGGCCTCTTTGGTTTCGGAGGAGGATATGCCATGCTTTCGATGATACAAGGCGAAGTAGTGACCCGTTACGGCTGGCTCACGGCGCAAGAGTTTACCGATATCATCGCCATCAGCCAGATGACACCCGGCCCCATCGGCATCAATGCCGCCACCTACGTGGGGTATGCCGCCACGGGCAGCATCTGGGGAGCGGTGGTGGCCACGCTGGCCGTCGTGTTACCCTCGTTCATCCTGATGTGGCTCATTAGCCGTTTCCTGTTGAAGTATCGCAAGCACCCCACCCTCGAGGCCATTTTCTCCGGATTGCGTCCTGCCGTGGTGGGACTACTCGCCTCGGCCGCTTTGGGGTTGATGAATAAGGAGAACTTCGCCTGTCCGCAAACCGACGGCTATTCGTTTGCTGTCAGTTGCCTGCTCTTTGTGGTTGCATTCGTGGGCACGCGCCGGTTCAAAATCAACCCCATTGCAATGATTATTGCATGCGGCATCGCCGGGCTAATTTGCTATTAACTAATTAATTACTACCTTTGTCGGCCTGTAATACCGTCGTCAAACAAACGTATCACCCATAAACATCACCATTATACACAGTAGTTATGAAATCCATTCGAATACTTTTCGTCTTCGCCCTGTTGTTCTCGTTCTGCTCGGCATTCACCTTGAAAAAAGAGAAGAACAAAACAGTCTATGCCTTCGGAGTGGCTGCCTCGTTCAACGATACGGTGGTCTATTTCACCGACATTCAATCCTTAGACAGCGTGAAGTTGGGCAAAGAAAACTTCCTGCCCCAGCGCGAACAATACACCTATCAATTGAAGAACTACTTGGCCTACTACCTGCAAAAGGCCAACTACACCTGCATGATCTACTTTTCCGAAAGCCGGAACAAGTTAACCAAAGAGTACACCAAAATGCAGAACAACTACCGTAAAAACAGCACGGTGGTACTCACCCCGCTACCGGCATCCTCGTTTACTTTCAAACGGCCGGAACAACAACCCCAGCCATAGCGTATGAATCTCAAACATCTTTTTGCAGCCACCGCTTGCGCACTCTTTAGTCTGTCGGGCTGCGTCGACAAAGACAATCCGCCGTTTCCCCCCGGACCGGATCCGGAGCCTGTTCCCGCCAAGCGCACCGTTCTGATCTACATGGCCGCCAACAACTCATTGAGTGGTTTTGCCCAAGACGACATCAAAGAGATGATCGAAGGCATGTCCGACGTTACCGACCGCGCCACCCGCCTGCTGATCTACTCCGACACGAACAACTCCGGCGGACAATTGGCCGAAGTAACCCCCAAAAACGGTGCAATGGACACCGTGGTGGTCAAGCGATACGGCACACGCAACTCTGTGGGCGTGGCCGAAACCAAAGAGGTCTTCGCCGATGTGTTCGCCAACGAAAAATACCTGGCAGAGAGCTACGGACTGGTTTATTGGTCGCACGGCGAAGGGTGGTTGCCCTATCCCGTTCCAACCATCTCTTCCCGTTGGGTGGGACAAGACTTAACCGGCGGCGACCATCGCATGAACATCGACGAGTTTGCCCAGATTCTCCAAACCGCCCCCCATTTCGATTTCATTTTGTTCGATGCCTGTTTTATGCACTCCATCGAAGTGGCCTATGAGTTGCGTAGCTTCGCCGATTACCTGTTGGCCTCCCCCACCGAAATACCCGGACCGGGCGCCCGTTACGACGTGCTGGTGCCTGCCCTGTTCGCCACGGGAACCGACTATGCCCAAGCCCTTGCCGATGCCTACTACCAGCCCTACGCCGAGAAATACAACAGCGGCATCGGAATCTCGAACAGCAATTGGACGGGCGGCGCCTCCATCGGAGTGATTCAAACCGCCCGCTTGGAAGCCTTGGCCGCAGCCACCAAACAGCTGCTTGCCACCGCACCTAACATAGACCGACAGGCGCTTCGCGATCAGAGTTTCGACTACGACCGCCGCGGCGGAATCAACAGCTACGTGGGCTATTTCGACCTGGTTGATTTGATGGCGCAACTCCAGCCTGACGGCGCCGCCTACGACCAATGGAAGCGCGCATTCAACGCCGCCGCTCCCTACTTCCAAACCACGCCGATGAACTACTCCGCCGTGGGCGGCATGTTTACCATTAAACAAACCGACGGCGTGTCGTGCTATATTCCCTCGCCTTCCAACACCAATACCGATGTTGCCTACCGTTCCTGCGCGTGGTACACGGCCGCCGGATTAGACCTCCTGGGCTGGTAACCGACCTTCCCGCTCCCGGGAACCCTTCCTCGAAAAAAAAATAGTAAGCTTCCCCACTTGGGGCAAGGTTCATTAAAAACAGCATGAACCTTGCCCCAAGTGGTAATGTCTTGATCGAAAAAAAGATGTGCCTTGCCCCAAGTGGGGAAGCCTTGATCGGAAAAAAGAAGTGCCTTGCCCCAAGGGGTGAAGCCTTGATCGAAAAAAAGAAGTGCCTTGCCCCAAGGGGTGAGACCTACATTGAAAAAAGATGCAGCTTGCCCCAAGGGGTGAGACCTACAATGAAAAAAAGATGCGACTTGCCCCGCGTGATGAGACCTACATTGAAAAAAAGAGGTAGCTTGCCCCAAGGGGTGAAGCCTACCTCGAAAAAAAGTTCAAGCCTGCTACGCCCCGGGAGCCGTTGTTTGAGAAACGGTTCGAATCAACTCTTCGACGGAGAGCAGTTGTTGCTCGCCACTTTCCATGTTTTTGAGGGTGAGTTTACGAGCGGAAATTTCATTTTCGCCCGCCAGCGCCACAAACGGAATCTGTTTGGCATTGGCATAGCCCATCTGCTTCTTCATTTTAGCTGCATCCGGAAACAGTTCGGCGCGAATGCCGGCGGCGCGCACCTGGGCTAAAGCACCGAGGGCATAAGCAGCCTCCGTTTGACCAAAATTGATAAAGAGCAATTGCGTGCCCAAGGCCGCCTCCTTGGGATAACCATCGAGTTGGTTGAGCACGTCGTAGATGCGGTCGGCCCCAAACGAGATGCCCACGCCCGAGACGCCCGTCAGGCCAAAGACACCCGTGAGGTTGTCGTAACGCCCGCCGCCGGTGATGCTGCCGATGGACACATCCAAGGCCTTCACCTCGAAGATGGCGCCGGTGTAGTAGTTCAAGCCCCGCGCCAGCGTCAAATCGAGTTCCACCTCGTTTTGCAGGCCGGTTTGGGAGAGCGTACGCAGGATAAAGGCGCTCTCCTCCACCCCTTTCAGGCCGGTTTCGCTGGCCGATAAGACGCGGGTGAGGGTCTCTAACTTTTCTTCGTTGCTGCCGCTGAGCCGAATGATGGGTTGGAGCCTGTCGATGGCCTCGTCACTGATGCCCTTCTCGCGCAGTTCGGCGTTGACCCCCTCCAACCCAATCTTGTCGAGCTTGTCAATGGCCACGGTGAGGTCGGTGATTTTATCGGCCTGGCCAATCACTTGGGCAATGCCCGAGAGTATCTTGCGGTTGTTGATTTTGATGCAGACGCGGATGCCCAAGCGGGTGAAAACCGTGTCGATAATCTGCATCAGCTCCACCTCGTTGAGCAGCGAGTCGCTGCCCACCACATCGGCGTCGCACTGGTAAAACTCGCGGTAGCGTCCGCGTTGCGGGCGGTCGGCGCGCCACACGGGTTGTATCTGGTAGCGTTTGAAGGGGAAGACCAGCTCTTCGCGGTGCATCACCACGTAGCGGGCAAAGGGCACGGTCAGGTCGTAGCGCAACCCTTTCTCGCAAAACTTCGAGGCCAAGCGGGCGGCATCACGGCTGAGCAGTTCTTCGTCGGTCAGTGGCGAAAAATAATCGCCCGAGTTTTGTATCTTAAAGAGCAGCTTGTCGCCCTCTTCGCCATATTTCCCCATCAGGGTGGAGAGCATTTCCATGGCGGGCGTTTCAATCTGCTGAAAGCCATAGAGGTGATAGACGCTGCGGATGGTGTTGAAGATGTAGTTGCGCTTGGCCGTTTCCACGGGTGAGAAGTCGCGCGTTCCTTTGGGAATGGAGGGTTTTGATGCCATATTTCTGTTCTATTGTTTTTAAAATGATTGTTTTTGCAGTTGCTCCCACACGGCCGGATGCAGGAAGTAGCGCACATCTTTGTGCTCGCGCAGGGCGCGGCGGATGAAGGTGGAGCTAATCTCGAAGGTGGGAGCCTCCACCCACTCCACCGTAGAGGGCAGCGTGGAGGGATCTACCCGATAGCCCGGGCGGGGATAAACCAGCAGGCGATTCTCGGCCAGCAGGCGCGGGTATTCCCGCCAACAATCGATGATAGCCCAGTTGTCGGCACCCATCATCAAATAGAAGGTGCGGTCGGGATAGAGGGCTTTAAGCTTGTCGAGCGTAACGATGGTGTAGGAAGGGCGCGGCAGGTGAAACTCCACGTCGCAAACCCCAAAGCGCGGATAGGGAGCGGTGGCCAATCGAACCAGCGACAGGCGCAACTCATCGTCCAAGAGGTCGGCGGTCTCTTTCAACGGATTGCGCGGCGAGACCACAAACCACACCTCGTCCAGCCCGCCATATTCGCACAGGTAGTTGGCCAAGGCCAAATGTCCAAGGTGTATCGGGTTGAACGAACCGCAGAAGAGGCCGGTTTTCATAGGTCTAAAAAAACCTTGACGGCCTGCAAGGCTTCGGCTTGTGCCTGCTCGAGACGGTCGTTGATGAGGATAAGGTCGAATTGCGGGGCGAAGCTCAGTTCGTAGGCGGCTTTGGCCACACGCTCTTCAATCACTTCCGGCGCATCGGTGGCGCGTGCGGCGAGGCGTCGGCGCAGCTCTTCGATGGAGGGGGGCTGCACGAAAACCGAGAGGGCCCTGCTGCCATACTGTTTCTTGATGTTGCAACCGCCCACCACGTCTACATCGAAAAGGATGTTTTGTCCGGCTTCTAATTGTGCATCCACCTGCGACTTCAAGGTGCCGTAGTAGCGGTTGGGATAGACCTCCTCATATTCCAGAAACTCACCGGCGCCAATGCGGCGGCAAAACTCTTCGGGGGTCAGGAAGAAATAGTCTACTCCGTCTTGTTCGGCGCCCCGGGGGGGGCGGCTGGTGGCCGAAACAGAGAACGACAGCCCCAAAGGCTGTTGCAACAAATAGTTTACGAGGGTGGATTTGCCCGAACCCGAGGGCGCGGAAAAGATCAGTAGCTTGCCCATGGTAGATTACATCACGTTCAAGACTTGTTCTTTGATCTGTTCCAGCTCGTCTTTCATCTGCACCACAATCTTCTGCATCCCGGCATGATTGGATTTGCTGCCCAGCGTGTTGATTTCACGTCCAATCTCTTGGGCAATGAAGCCCAACTTCTTACCCTGGCCGTGTCCCTCTTCGAGGGTGTTTATGAAATAGTGGAGATGGTTGGTCAGGCGCTGCTTCTCTTCGTTGACATCGAGTTTTTCAATGTAGTAGATCAGCTCTTGTTCGAGGCGGTTCTTATCGTAGTCGACATGGATGGTTTTTGCTAACGCATCGGTGATGCGCTCTTTGATTTTCTCGACCCGTTCCTTCTCATACGGATCTATTTCGCCGAGCAGACGGGCAATGTTGGCAATGTTTTCCCGAAACTTAGCTTCGAGGGCACGCCCCTCTTGCCGGCGAAAGGCAATCAGCTGCCCGATGGCTTCGGTCACTGCGGCGTAGACCGTTGTCCACTCCGCCTCGTCGAGTTCCAAGCTCTCGGTTTTGGTCAACACGTCGGGCAGGCGAAGCAAGATGGAATACCAATCGGCAGGCGAGGGTTCGGGGATGCCGGTCTGGCGCGAAATCTCTTCGATTTGCCGGTAATAAGCACTCACCACACTCTTGTTAATGGGGATAGCTACGTCAACGCCCTCCTTCTTTTCCACCCATAGGCTGAAATCAACCTTGCCGCGCTCCAACACTTTGGATAGTTCGGCACGGATGTCCATCTCCTTTTCGCGATAGGCAGGTGCCAGGCGAAGACTGGCATCCAGCGCTTTGCTGTTGAGCGACTTGATTTCTACATTTACTTTCTTCTCGGGTAATTCGGCTGTAGCTTTACCATAGCCTGTCATGGATTGTATCATAATGCTTCTTAAGTTTGCGCAAAATTACAGCATTATCTTTAATTACTGAAAACTTTCCCTTAAATTTGCCACTCTTAATAAGAAACGTACATCTACATGTCACGCATTTTACATATAGAAACCTCTACATCGGCTTGCTCGGTAGCCATCAGTGAAGAGGGGCAAAACATTTTCACCAAAGAACAACTCGAAGGGCCGTCGAACGCCTCGGTATTATTGGGCCTGTTTGTCGACGAAGCATTGTCGTTTGCCGACTCTCACGCTATGCCCATCGATGCGGTGGCTGTGAGTTGCGGCCCGGGTTCCTATACCGGATTGCGCATTGGTGTGTCGATGGCAAAAGGCATCTGCTACGGGCGTAACATTCCGCTCATCGGCATCCCGACCTTGAAGATTCAGTGCGTGCCCGTGCTGCTCTATCACGATGAGTTGCCCGACGATGCGCTGCTTTGCCCGATGATTGATGCCCGCCGCATGGAAGTGTATGCCGCCGTTTACGACCGCAGTCTCCAAACGGTGCGCGACACGGGTGCCGACTTGGTAGACGAATCGTCGTATCAAGATTATCTGTCCCACCATCCGGTCTATTTCTTCGGCGACGGCGCCCATAAGTGCAAAGAGAAGCTGGCACATCTGCCCAATGCCCATTTTATAGACGACATTCGCCCGCTGGCAAGCATGATGTCGCCGCTGGCCGAAAAGGCCCTGGCCGAACAAGCCTTTGAGGATGTGGCCTACTTCGAACCCTTCTACTTGAAAGCGTTCGTGGCCACCCGTCCCAAATCGGTGTTGCCCATTCATTAATTGCTCATTCATTATTCATTGATTTTATCATGCAGTATAACACTCAACAGAAGCCGATGCCCCTGCCCGAATACGGACGCAGCATCCAAAACATGGTCGACTATGCGTTGACCATCAAAGAGCGCTCCGAACGCCAACGGTGCGCCAACACCATCATAAACATCATGGGAAACCTGTTTCCGCACCTGCGGGATACGCCCGACTATAAGCACAAGCTGTGGGATCACCTGGCCATCATGTCGGACTTTCAGTTGGATATCGACTATCCCTACGAGATTATTCACAAAGACAACCTCGTATCCAAACCCGATCCCATCCCCTACCCCAGCACCAAGATACGCTATCGCCACTACGGCCGTACCATAGACGTATTGATACGCCGTGCCTGCGACTTCCCCGAAGGCAATGAGAAGCAAAACCTCGTAGCCCTGATATGCAATCAGATGAAGAAGGCCTACATGACCTGGAACAAAGAGCTGATAGATGACCGCCAAATAGCCAACGATCTGGAAATGTATTCGCAAGGACGTCTGCACCTGACCGACGACATCCTGCGACTGATGGCCCTGCGTACCGACATCTATACGCGCCAAAGGGGAAACCAGCAACAACAACCCTCGCAAAGCAACAACAGCGGCGGTAAGAAAAAGAAGAAGAAAAATTGAGGCCATGATCAGCGCAGAAGAGGTGCTTCACATAGGACAGTTCAATAAGCCGCACGGCATTCACGGCGAACTCTCTTTGACGTTTACCGACGAAGTAATCGAACTCGATGCGGAAGCGTGTCTCATCTGCCTGCTCGACGGCATCCTCGTCCCCTTCTTCGTAGAAAGCTATCGCCCCCGTTCGGGTACCACCGCCTTGGTCAAGCTCTGGCAGGTGGATAGCACCGAACAGGCACGCGGGTTCACCAACATCGACGTGTTTGTACTGCAATCCGAGCTGGAAGAGGTGGAAACAGCAGAGGGGCAGACACAAGAGGAAGAACAGGATCCGACCGCATGGCATGACTTGGAAGGATACACCCTGATAGAGAGCACCACCCACACGCCCATCGGCCTTGTTACCGCCGTAGACAGTTCCACCGCCAACACCTTGTTTGTCGTAGACCGCGACGGCCAAGAGTTGCTCCTGCCCGCTCACGAAACCTTCATCCGCTCCATCGACGACGAGGCGCAGTGCATCTATCTACACCACCTTCCCGAAGGATTACTCAACCCCGACGAAGCCCTCGACGAGAACGACGATGAATAAGAAGCGCAAGAAGATTCGGTACAGGGCTTTCTGGAACAGCATCAAGTTTAAATACAAGCTCCTACTCATCAACGAGAACACGCTCGAAGAGGTGATGGGACTGCGCGTCTCCAAGCTCAACGGCATCTCGGTGCTGCTGAGCGTGCTGCTGGTGTTGTTTGCCATTGCCTCCGCCATCATTGCCTTCACCCCCCTGCGCAACTACCTGCCCGGCTATATGAACAGCGAAGTGCGCACCTTGGTGGTGGAGAACGACCTGCGGGTAGATTCCCTCCAACGGGTGGTGAATCTGCAAAACCTCTACATCATGAACATTCAGGACATCTTCAAAGGGACGGTACGGATAGACACCGTGCACTCCATCGACTCGCTCACCACCCGACGCGCCGATACCCTGATGCAACGTACCCTGCGCGAGACGGATTTCCGTCGCCGCTACGAAGAGGCCGAGAAGTATAACCTCACCAGCATCACCGAACGCCCCGAGACCGGCGGCCTGCTCTTCTACCGGCCGGTGCGCGGCATGGTGACCCAAAAGTTCGATACCAACATCCGCTTCTACGGCATCGACATTGCCGCCGGAGCCGGAGAAAGCGTAGTGTCCATCCTCGAAGGAACCGTCATCCTGAGTGCCTACACCGCCGAGGCGGGCTATGTCATTGCAGTGCAACACAACCAAGACTTCGTCTCGGTGTATAAACATTGCGGCTCGCTGCTGAAGCGGCAAGGCGACAACGTAAAAGCGGGAGAAGCCATTGCATTGACCGGAGAGCCTCGGGAAGAGACCCCAAGTCCGCACCTGCACTTCCAGTTGTGGCACAAAGGACGTCCCATCAATCCGGAACACTACCTCCTATTTTAGTCCCCTACATGATCCAGAAGAAGATTGCCATCCTTGGCTCCACCGGTTCCATCGGCACACAAGCCCTGCAGGTGATTCAGGCACATCCCGAACAGTACGAAGCCTACGTGCTCACGGCCAACCACCGCGTAGACCAGCTCATTGCGCAAGCCCGGACGCATCGTCCCGAAGCGGTGGTCATTGCCGACGAGGCACACTACCCCCGCCTGAGGGAAGCGCTGGCCGACCTCCCCATTAAAGTATATGCCGGCGCCCAAGCGCTCTGCCAGATTGTGGAAGATTCGGCCATCGACCTCGTGCTCACCGCCATGGTGGGCTATGCCGGACTCAAGCCCACCATCCATGCCATCCGTGCGGGCAAAGCCATTGCCCTGGCCAACAAAGAGACCTTGGTGGTGGCCGGCGAACTCATCAACTGTTTGGCACAAACCCACCGCGTACCCATCCTGCCGGTCGACTCGGAACACTCGGCCATCTTCCAATGCTTGGCCGGTGAACTGGAAAACCCCGTCGAAAAGGTGATTCTCACCGCCTCGGGAGGCCCCTTCCGCACCTGCAGCCACGCGCAACTCTGCGCCGCCACCAAGGCGGAGGCACTGCGCCACCCCAACTGGGAGATGGGCGCCAAGATTACCATCGACTCGGCCTCGATGATGAACAAAGGCTTTGAGGTGATCGAAGCCAAATGGCTCTTCGGCCTGCAACCCGGGCAGATTGAGGTGGTGGTGCACCCGCAGTCTATTATCCACTCGATGGTGCAGTTCGAGGACGGCTCCATCAAAGCCCAGTTGGGGCTGCCCGACATGCGCCTGCCCATTCAGTACGCCTTCTCCTATCCCCGGCGCCTCAAGAACGAACTGCCCCGCCTCGACTTCCGCACCTGCCCGACCCTGACCTTCGAGCAGCCCGACACCACCCGCTTCCGCAACCTCGCCCTGGCCTACGAAGCCCTGCAACGCGGCGGCAACATGCCCTGCATTGTCAATGCGGCCAACGAAGTGGTGGTGGCCGCCTTCTTGCGCGACGAGGTCTCGTTTCCGGATATGAGCCGCGTCATTGCCGCCACCATGGCACAAGCCACTTATCTACCACAACCCCAATATGACGACTATGTCCAAACCGACCAAGAGGCGCGTCGTCTTGCATCAAACATTCTAAAATCAACATCTTTCTAATGGAAACATTTCTCATCAAAGCCCTCCAGCTTATCATGAGCCTGTCGTTGCTCGTACTCATTCACGAAGGGGGACACTTCCTCTTTGCCCGCCTGTTTAAGACACGGGTGGAAAAGTTCTGCCTCTTCTTCGACCCGTGGTTTACCCTGTTCAAGTGGAAACCCAAACACAGCGAAACCGAATATGGCATCGGATGGCTCCCCTTGGGAGGCTACGTCAAGATAGCCGGCATGATAGACGAATCGATGGATACCGAGCAGATGAAACAACCGGTCAAGCCGTGGGAGTTTCGCGCCAAGCCGGCCTGGCAACGGCTGCTCATCATGACGGGCGGCGTGCTGTTCAACTTCTTGCTGGCGCTCTTCATCTACTCCATGATTTTGTTTGCTTGGGGCGACCAGTACATTCCCCTGCAAAAAGCCCCGCTGGGCATGGAGTTTAACCAAACGGCCAAAAATGCCGGCTTCCGCGACGGCGACATCCTGCTGAAGGCCGACGACCGCCCGTTGGTACGGCTGGGCGGCAACATGCTCTCCGACATCGTGGAGGCGCGTCAGGTCACCGTGTTGCGAGGCGGACAAGAGGCCACCGTCTACATCCCCTCAGAGATGATGGAACAGCTCATGGCCGACAGCGTGGGCTTTGCCTACTTCCGCTATCCGTTTATGATCGACTCCATCGGCCCGCACTCGCCCGCCGCATTGGCCGGCCTGCAAGCGGGCGACAGCATCACGCAGCTCGACGGGCACGACATTGCCTACTCCGACTTCAAAGCCGCCATGCTGGCACGACGCCAAGAGGCCGGTGCTTCCCACCAAATCCGCCTGACGTATGTCCGCAGCGGCGTGACCGATACCGCCACGGTGGTGACCGACTCACTCTTCAACATCGGCGTGCGCACGGTGGGCACCGCCTCCCGCTTGCTGCCGGTGGTCAACGTTAGCTACGGTTTCTTTGCCTCCTTCCCCGCCGGTGCCAAGCTGGGGGTAGAGACCCTGAGCAGCTACGTCTCCAACATGAAGTATGTCTTCTCGAAAGAGGGTGCCAAACAGCTGGGCGGCTTCGGTACACTGGGCAGCATCTTCCCCAACACGTGGGACTGGAACCGTTTTTGGTATATGACCGCCTTCCTGAGCATCATACTGGCCTTCATGAACATCCTGCCCATCCCGGCACTCGACGGCGGACACGTGCTGTTCCTGCTCTACGAGGTGATTACCCGCCGCAAGCCCAGCGACAAGTTTATGGAACGGGCGCAAATGGTGGGCATGGCGCTCATCTTCGGCCTGCTCATCTGGGCTAACTTCAACGATGTGATGCGATTCTTCTTCTAACAGGCCGGTCGCAAGCCCAACCTGAGGT
>JAISHB010000090.1 GCA_031262785.1 Prevotellaceae bacterium | reverse complement strand
CTGTGAACAAGATGGTTCCACTAACGGAAAAAACATCCTCAACTGTTAAAAAAACAGGCTCGACCATTTTTTAGTGAAACCTAACTGTGAACGACATTTCACAATCGAATGTTTTAGATATAAAAAAGCAGCCCATTTCTTAACAATTCGGCCGATTTGGAAGCGTTATCGTATTAATTTCCGTTAAAAACAGGCGGATGTGAAGGTGTGATTTTCTGTTTTATCATCCTGGTTAGTATTTTTGTAGCAAACAAATACATATTCTATTATCATGAAACCGATTTATTCTACCCACTGCATGAAAAGAGTAAGCCTCTTTCTGTTGAGCGCACTGCTCTGCTCCTCACTTTCCCTCTACGGGCAAAGTAATCTGGAAAAAATGGCCGCTTTTGTAGACAACGTGAATCAATTTACCCGATTGAATCCGCAAGAGAAGGTGTTTCTGCATTTCGACAACCCCGGTTATTTCATTGGCGACACCATTTGGTTTAAAGCATACATTGTGGAGGCTTCCGCGCTGAAGCCGACCGATGTAAGCAAGCTGTTGCACGTAGAGATGCTCACCCCCGAAGGCGACCTCTACCAAGAACTCAAGCTCAAGATAGAGAACGGCCAGTGCCACGGCGACATTCCCATCGAAACGAAGTTCACACAAAGCGGCTTCTACGAGATTCGCGCCTACACGCGCAGTATGCTTAATTTTGGGGACGATTGCATCTTCTCGCGCGTCTTTCCTATTTACGAGAAGCCTGCTATTGCGGGCGATTACCGCGAGGCGAAGATGGAGAAACGTCCGGCCTCCCGCATGATGCGAAAAACATCGTCCGAGAAGCTCGAAAAGCTGAACCTTACTTTCTATCCCGAAGGGGGAAACAGCATCCTTGGCCTGCCTTCGCAGGTGGCTTTCAAAGCGACCGACCAAAATGGAGAAGAGATAGAGGTGGAAGGAGCGGTATATGCCGAAAACGGCGACTGGGTAGCTGCGCTCAAAACCGTGCACGACGGCATGGGCGTGTTTGAGTATACCCCCGGGGCGGGAGAATACCGTGCGGTGGCAATCGTGGAGGACAAAGAGGTTCGTTTCCCGCTGCCGGCGGCACTGCCGGCCGGATATGCCTTGCGCGTGCACAATGTGGACAAGAAAACGCTCACCGCGCAGGTGCAGGCCGCCGGTTCGTCGGCCGCAGACAGCATCGGCGTTTCCATTACTTGCCGCGGCAAGGTGGTGGCTTTCCGGGCGGGCGTCGCGCCGCTAAACCTTCGGTATAATAAAGAGGAACTGCCCGCCGGCGTGCTGCAGCTGACCGTTTTTAATGCCGCCGGACAAATTTTGGCTGAGCGATTGGCGTTCAACAACAAGCCGGTGTTTGCACCCATCGCGGTGAAGCAAGACAAACCGCACTATGCGCCCTTCGAGCAGATCACACTGGCCGTTTCGGCTACACCCAACACCACTTTCTCGCTTGCCGTTCGAGACAAAGCCTCCTCACCCGTTACCAGCTACGGCGATAACCTGCAAACCGACCTGTTGCTTTCGTCCGACATTTGCGGGTATGTGAAAAATCCAACCTACTATTTCGAGCAGAACGACCGCAACCGGCGCTTTGAAAAGAATGCTCGTAACAGGCGCTTTGCACTCGATTTGTTGATGATGGTGCAAGGCTGGCGGCGCTACAACTGGCAGCAAATGGCAGGGATTGTGCCTTTTGAGGGAAAACAGTACGTAGAAGAAGGCTTGGTTTTTGCCGGAAAGGTAGTGGGATTGAAGCATGACAGCGCACAGGTAACTATATCTATGTCGCGCAGAGGGCGTTATCATTATATTTCACTTAATACCGATAGCACCGGTTATTTTCATACTCTCATTCCCGACGAAGCCAACCTCTTCGATAAGTGGAATATGACCATTCAGGCCAGATCTAAAAAGCGACGATATCTGTATCGTGCCATTCGTTTGGATCGCGTGTTTGCACCTGTGTGCCGGCCATATACTTCGCATGAATTGAAGGCAAAAATGGCGCCTTTTGTTTACGATACGCTCAGCAGGTCTCCCATTGATGCGATGCAATACCTGTCGGAAGTTTCCATCACCAAACATTCGCTTTACCGGAAAATGCCTAATAAAAGATATAATATAGAGCGTGATTACAATCGCTGGATTGATGCCGGCGCAAACTATCCGGGTAGCGTTCATGAATACATGGAATATAAAGACCCCAATTATCGTAGAGGGAATGATGGACAATGGAAATATGCCGGCAATACGGTTCGTTTCTTTTATATCATACGAGATAGCATCGAGAACCCATATTCATCTCTGACTCGAGAAAGCTATATCGGCAATGTATTGCGAGCTACCGTTTGGACAAATGCGCCCGATGTGATAGAATATTTGGAAGGGACAAACGTACCGGGCACTTATATTCCCGATTTAGTGACTATCAGCCTACATAATTATAAAGATGAGGATCAAAGAGCACGCAATAAATATGTGCGCTATTCTTATTTTAAAGGATACGCCTCCACTCGTGAGTTTTATCATCCCAATTATAGCGAGCGCAAACCCATTTTGGGTGAAACGGATGGACGTCGCACGCTCTACTGGAATCCCGACGTGCGGACAAACGACGCCGGAGAGGCATCGGTGAGGCTCTTCAACAACAACCATCCGGAGATTGTCGTGGAGGCTATGGGGGTGAGCTACTAAAGGGTGGGTGGTTTTATTTTCACCCAATTACACGTCATCTGCAATAAAGGAGAATTCAATGCGTTTTTATTTTATTAGTAATTAAATAGATTTTTCCTCCGATAACTAAAAGAAACGAACGCATGAACATAAAAAGAGCCGCCCTTGCGACGGCTGTCATTCTATTGCTGGTCTCGTGTAAGACGAAAGAGAATGCAATCACCTATTTTCAAAACTTGGAGCAGACCGAGCTACTTGCAGCTGCCCGCCAAGGAATGGATTATACTCCGCGCATCGTGGCCGACGATCAATTGTCTATTGTGGTTTCAAGCATCGACCCGAGTGCCGTGGCGGCTTTTAATTTGCCGTTGGCCAGCGTGCAGTCGGTCGATCAATTGCAGGTATCGACCACGCCCTCGCTGCAAACCTATCTGGTAAGTTCCGAAGGGATGATTACCTTTCCGGTGCTCGGAGAGGTGAAAGCCGCCGGTCTGACCTGTTCGGAGCTGACCGACACCCTCACCGGGCGCCTGAGGGTTTATGTGAAGTCGCCTATCGTCACCATTCGATTGCTCAACTCCCGCATCGCCGTGCTGGGTGAGGTAAACAGCCCGGGAACCAAAACATTCTACAACGAGCGTCTTTCCATTCTCGACGCCCTGGGTTTGGCCGGCGACCTGACCATCTACGGCAATCGGAAGAATGTGCTGCTCATACGCAACAACAACGGAGTGATGGAGCATCACCGCTTCGACCTGACGCAGGCCGAAACACTCACCTCGCCCTACTTCTATCTGCAGCAGAACGATGTGATTTATGTGGAACCGAACAAGGCGCGGCGGGGCAATGCCAAATATAGTCAGAACGAACAATACAATTTGTCGGTGATCTCCACGGTGGTAAGCACCCTGTCGGTCATTGCTTCGCTGTTGATTGCGTTGTTGGTGAAATAGAATGAAAGGAGAATGGGCATGCAACAGAAAAAAACAGAATATATTCCTATCCGTGCGGCGCTGCTCACGGCTTTGTCGCACTGGAAAACCTATGTGCTCTCGGTGTTGATTTGTGCGGTGCTTGCCGTAGGCTATTACAAGCTGAGCAGTCCGGTCTTTTTAATCACCTCCAACGTGTTGATACAAGAGGAAGAGAGCGGCATGAGCGGTTTGCAAGGCATGATGATGCGCAACATTCCCTTCGGCAACCTATTGGGCGGTGCCGGAACCGGCATCTACGACGAGTTGCAGCTGATTGCCTCCTATTCGGTGTATCGCCAGGTTGCCCAAGAGCTTGGGCTGAACGAAACCTATCGTTTATCCCGTTTTCCCAAGTCGATAGATTGCTATCACAGCAGTCCGGTAGTGGTGGAGCCGGTAAACAACATTGCCGACACCCTCTCGGTGCTGCTTGTCTTTAAAATAGAGGTGGATGAAGCCGGCCGCATCAGCGGAAAGGCCAAGTTGGGCTTTAAAACGTTGGGCAGAGTGGAGCAACCCGCTGTGGGACGTGCCGAGTTGAAGACTATTTACGGAACCTTCCTTCTGCGTACCACGGAGTATTACCAAGCGGGCAAATCCATCAGCGTGAAGGCTACGTATAGTGGCTACGGCTACACGGCCGAGCGATTGCAGAAAGAGATTGAGGCCGATTTGGTCAACAAGAAGGCCAACATCGTGAGCCTGACGCTTAAAGAGAAAAACATCGTCCGCGGCAAGGAGGTGCTGACCACCACCATCGACGTCTACAACCGTCGCAACAACAAACGGAAGAATAAACGAACCGGAAACATCCTCAGCTTCATCGAATTGCGGAAAAACCGCATTGCCGCCGAGCTGGACGAGGTGGAGGCCGACATAGCGCGCTATAAAAAGAGCAACGGCATCTCCGATGCCGAGGCCGAAGCCAAGTTCATCTTCACCAACTTGGGCGAGTTCAAGGAGAAAGTGATTGTGGCCGAGAGTCAGTCGATGATGCTCGATGTGATGGAGAACTTTTTGAAAGATCCGCAAAACAACTACACGCTGGTGCCGCTCAATATCGGCATCGATGAAAAGAGTGTGCTCGAGGGGCTGTCGAAATACAACGATGCGTTGCTGCAACGCGCCCAACTGTTGCAAACTACCGGTGCGCAAAACCCCACTTTTATCCTGCTCACCGAGCAGATCGATACCATGCGCGGCAATCTGCTCACCACCATCCGAAGTGTGAAGGTGGGGTTGAGCTATGTGCGTGACAGTTTTGTTCAGCAAGAACAAAAGCTGGATAAACGCATCCAAAACATGCCCACGCAAGAGCGCGACTTCATCAAGCTGAAACGTCAACAACTCATCAAACAAGAACTCTACCTCTTCCTGCTGCAAAAAGAAGAAGAAAACTCGTTGTCAATGACCTTAGATATCCCGAAAGCACAAGTTGTAGATGCGGCATACAGCCTATCCAAACCGGTGAGCCTTGGTTTATTCAAACTACTTGTGTTAGCCTTCGTACTGGGATTGGGTATTGCATCCGTGATAGTCTGGAAGTATGGTACAAAAAAAGACGTTAGTCCGGAACTCCATTAGCGGAGCGGTGCAGCTCTCTGTTACGGCGTTGCTGACCTTTATCTGTATCCCAATCTTCATTGGCAAGCTGGGGACGGAACTATATGCCGTATTCGGCTTGGTGAGCATCATCGGAAACCTCAATCTGCTCACCAACATCGGCTTGGATAGCACGCTGACCAAGTTCTTGGCCGAACAGGGGCGGGGGAAAGAGTCGAATCAAGATGTGATTACCGCGTTGCTCTTTTCCACCACCTTGATTACACTGATTAGCCTCGGGGTGTATCTGTGTCGTTTCTTCCTGTTGCGTGAAATTCTTCACATCCCCCGGCAATATGTGCTGCCTGCCGAACGGTTGCTCAGCCTGTTGCTGATAGCCAACGGTATTTTATTGGTTGGGCAAACGCTCACCTCGATGCTGCATGCGTTGCAACGCATGTATCTGAGCAATTTGTTGCAGCTGTTCTATAGTGTGATCTATTGGTTGGGAACGATTGTAGTGGTATCGATGGGCTACGGTTTGCCTGCCGTGGGGGTGGTGATGTTGCTGGCTGCCGTGCTTTGGATGGTCTGCAATATTGCCTCGGTTTCCATCTATTGGAAGAGTGTGCGTGCGGAATATAGCTGGCATATCTTTCAAACACATGCGCGCAAGCAGATTGGGTATGGCATCCGAATCTACACCTCCAGTTTGATTTCGTTTTTCAATGAACCGCTGATTCGCATTCTCTTGTCGCACCTGTTCGGATTGAATGTGGTGGCCTATTACGACATTGCCATCCGCGTGAAGACGCAGCTGATGGGGTTGTTCCATAAGATCGTGATTCCGCTCTATCCTTTCATCTCGCAGCTGACCGATCGCGAGTTTCTGGCTTTGCTGGTGAAAGATTTAACGAAGAAGCTACTGCTGCTCTCGCTGCCGGTGGCCGTGCTGTTGCTCTTTACCTGCTACCCTATTGTTACGCTTTGGATTGGACAGGATGTGTGGCTCTACACCGCTTTTATTATAGGAATAGTGGTTCCTTTCATCCTCTGTTCACCGCCCACCATTCCGATATACTACTATTTGATGTCGAAAGGACATCCCCAGAAGACCATCGTGTTCCAGCTCTTCACGGTGGTTTGTTGCTTGTTGCTCTTCTTCCTGTTCTATCCGTTGATGGGCGTCTATGCCCTGCTGTTAGCCAACGCCCTGGAGTGCGTCGGCAGTTTTTTGCTGGGCATTCACTATCAATCGAAGTATCAAGGCATTACCTACCGCAGACCACGATGGTTGAAGGCGCGGAAATACCTGCTGTTGGGGTTGCTTTATGCCGCCATCGGCCTCATCGGCTATGGGATAACCAATCCCTACCTGTCTATTGCAACGGTGGCTGTTTTGATGCTGCTCTCTACCGTCTATTTGTATAAGCATCTGCACATTGTTGAGCAGAGCGATGTGAAGCGTTATTTCTCGGAGAATGCATCCATTGTTTCATTCTATCAAAAGTTGTAGACCCGATGATAGCACTCTTCCTGATTCTACTGGCTGCTGCCTATCTGCTCTATTTCAGCGGGAAACAAATGGCTGCTTTCCTGATATTTTTCTTTTTCCTGCTGAAAGCGTTGCAGTTGATTCCCGAAGCGTGGATGGGGTTGAAGGGATTAGACTTTGCGCTGCTCTTCGTGCTGCCGCTTTTTGTGTGGGGTTGTATTCGGGAGGAAGAGTTTATTCCGCGGGGCAGACTTACGTTCTTTATTTTCCTATTCCTGGCTTTCATTTTGGGAGAGTGTTTGCTGAGTCGCTTCTATTATGGAATTGATTGGATCAGCATCTTCCGCACCGGTCGGCAAAGTTTGTTGCTGCTGGCCTATTTCTTGTTCAGGCGGCTCTCCAAAGAGGAAGTAACTCTGATTAGTAAGATTCTGCTGGCCGTGCTTTCGGTGCAGTGTGTGCTCTTTATGCTGCAAACGATTACGGGCATCGGCCTGTTGGCTGAGCATGAAAATAACTACTCCAACGGATTGTTTTACCGGTTCTATAATGTGCCGATCTTGCTCTACATCTTGGTTTATTATGCCGTTTTTGCCAATCCGTTCCATGGGATATGGCGTGTGATTACCACCGCGCTTCCCGTGCTCACCATCTTTGCTCCGATGCACCGCTCGTTGATGGCTATTTTTATCATGCTGTTGCTCATTGGTATCTTGTGGATACGCGGCTACTTGCAATCTGTCCGAAACATACTGGTGGCCTCGGTGACGGTGTTTGTATTGGTGGTTGGTGCACTCTACTACATGAGTAGCCGTGCGGTTTCGGATATAGAACGAGTAACCAGCGGGGAGTTTGTGGATGTGGAAGAGGTTGATTTGAGCGACGAAAGCACGT